>JAKLHU010000467.1 GCA_022709995.1 Verrucomicrobiota bacterium
CCCATTCTCGCGGAGCGGCGCTGCGGCTAAAAGACAACATACAAGCCTGAACTACATACGCCGCCGCCCACCCAAGGAGCCTGTAACCTGCAAATTGTCCCAGCTGAGCGCCGGGTTGTACACTGACCGATTGCCCCGGCCCCGTCCGGCCCCGGCGCCGGGTGGGCGCCGATTTTCCTTTCCGCCGCGGTTGTATTTTCCGCCACTTGAAAATACATTGACGCGTAGCCTTTTTCCCGGCGTCGAACGCCGGCCCAGGCGTCAGGACGCCGCCGGCACCGACGTTGCCGCCATCCAGGCCATTGCCTGCCACAACGCCCAAGCACTGTTCCACCTGCCCAACTGAACTTTTTTCTTACGACTGTCGCCCTTCATCGCGCCGTTCTTTTGCCCTCAACCCGCCCGCGAGAACCACCATGACCGACACCACGCCGCTTTCACCAGGACTCGCCATCAGCATCGTCCTCAGCCTCGCCGCCGCGGCCCTGGCCGACTTCCTTTTTTACGGGCAGCCCCTCGGCTGGGCTCTCGGCCTTTACGCCGCCCTCCTGCTGGCAACCATCCTCTGGCTGGACCGCGGCTGCGGCTGGAAGCATCGCGGCACCGCCCTCCTGGCCGTCGCCACCGTTGGGCAAATCATCGCCATGCTCTTGCAGCCAGGCGGCATATCGGTCATTTTGGCGACCCTGGGCCTCGTCTCCATCGCCTCCCGGCGCCATCTGCCCTGGCCGATCGACACTCTTGACTGGCCTCACCGCTGGCTGACCTTTGTCGCCCTCGGCTGGACGGAAATCTTCCGTGCCGGCCGTGGCCGGCAGAACCAGAGCGGCGCCCTCGGCCAGCGGTGCCGGCGCACCGCCGTCCTGATCGTGAAACTTCTCCCCATCGTGATTTTGGCCGGGCTGTTCCTGGCGCTGTTCGCCTCGGCCAATCCGCTCATCGAAAGGTCGCTGCAACAGGCCATCAACCGTCTTGACCGGTGGCTGGGGATGATAACTTTCCCGTCCGGGGAGAGAATTCTGCTCTGGGGCGGGGTGGCCGTGTACTTCTGGGCCCTGCTGCATTTCCGGGCCAAGACCCGGCTTCGGATCGAACCCGATCCCGTTCTGGGGCTCGCGGCCGACTTTTTTTTAACCCCGCCGACGGCGACCATCGGCCTCGTCGTCTTCAACGCGATTTTCGCGGTTCAGAATCTGCTTGACGCCGGCTATCTGTGGGGCGGCGTCCGGCTTCCGGAAGGCATGACATACGCGTCCTACGCGCATCGCGGCGCCTATCCTTTGGTCGTCACGGCCCTGTTGGCGGCGGCGCTCATGCTGATCGTCTTCCGGCCATCCGCCGACCGGACGCAGGGCCGCCTGAACCGCGTTCTGGTCTACGTCTGGATTGCGCAGAATATCCTGCTGACTCTGTCCGCGGCCTGGCGCCTCAATCTCTACGTCAGCGTCTACAGTCTGACCCGGCTGCGCTTCGCCGCCGCCGTCTGGATGCTGCTGGTGGCCCTGGGGCTGGTCTGGATTTGCGTGCGCATTTTCGCGCGCAAGTCGAATCAGTGGCTGATCAACGCCAATGCCCTCACGCTGCTGGCCGTGCTCTATGCCTGTGCGTTTGTCGATGTGTCCGGCTGCGTCGCCCGCTACAACGTCCGCCACTGCCAGGAATACCGCAACGCCGGCCCGAACCTCGATCTCGACTATCTGAACGCGCTGGGTCCCAGCGCCATGCCGGCCCTGCAATGGATGGAAGACCAAACCCGTGACGACGCCTTCAAATACCGCGTCAACGAAACCCTGGCCTGCCTGGATGCCGAGCTGCAAACCAAACTGGCGAATTGGCGCGGCTGGACGTTGCGGCGGCGGCGCCTCGACCAAATCACCGTCACCGTCATCAGCAACCCGCTCGCGCCGCAGGGCGAGGCTTCCCGCGACCAGACGCCATCCGCGGCGGCGGCCGGGGCGGGGCCAGCGGCGACGGCGACGCCGCCGGCGCCGTGAAGCCGTCAAGGGTCAAACCAGATCAGGATATTTTTCGGGCAGAATGTTCAAGACCTCATGGCGAAGTCCTTGGACAAAAGCCAGGAGTTCTTCTGCTTCAGCCCGGGATGCCCCTCCAACATTGTCATATTCGACAGCGTTCCTTTTGGCACGGCAGGCATTGAAATAAATGCCATCATCCTGGCGATGGGCGCCGATGGTAAATTCAATGGCCATCAAGGTCCGGTAGTGCGCCAGCGTGGCTTCCGGGCGGTAGCCAGCAGCATATAACATCACCGTGCACAGCTTTAACGCCGCGTTATAGGCGATGCCGAACTTCCAGTCATCCGAAATATCCGTCGACGCGGCGTCCGCGATGTCGCGATCGGCAATGGCAAGAAGATTGGCGATTTCCTTCCGGCTGGTTCGATGAGGTCTCAACCACCCATTAGTTTCCCATTGCGTCAAGCTCATCCGGCGATCCCTTTAGAAAGATTTTCGGTGAATGCGCTATTTCCAAAATGAAAGGATCCCCGTTTTTGCAGCGCTCCTGATATTCGCGC
>JAKLHU010000468.1 GCA_022709995.1 Verrucomicrobiota bacterium
CGCTTGGAAGAACCTAAACAAATGATCCGCTGGACCGTCGGCAAAGCCATCGCCAAAATCAACCGTCCGAAACCATGACTTCTGACGAAGACCATGTCAAGCCGCCCCCCCGGCCGGCCGCCACCGCCGCCGAGGCCGCGGCGTTGTCGCCCCCTCCGCCAGCAGCCGCCGGCGCCGGTGCCGGCGGTTGCGCCTGCGAATCCCTGCCGCCGGACGCCGCCGCTCCCTTTCTGCCGGCTGACCCGGTTCCTTTCTACCAGGACATCATCAAGCAGCTTGACCTCAAGCTGGAGATCAAAGAACCCCAGTTGAGCCGCAAGGAGCAGCTCGGCATCGGCGGCACCGGCGTTGTCTGCGTCGCGGAAGACAACATCCTCGGTCGATCCATCGCCGTCAAAACGCTGCTTCCGGAACTGTGCTTTTCGCCGGACCAGATCGAGCGCCTGACCCTGGAAGCCCAGGCGGCGGCGCAACTTGAACACCCGAACATCGTCCCGATCCACGCCCTCGGCGTCAGCCCGACGATGGGATTCTATTTCACCATGAAGCGGCTGCGCGGCGACTCCCTGCGGCACATCATCAACGAACTCGCCCAGCGCAACCCAGCCTACACCAGGGAATACACCCACGCCAAGCTGCTCGCCATCTTCATTAAAATCTGCCAGGGAATCGCCTACGCCCACAGCAAGGGCATCATGCACCGCGACCTCAAACCGGAAAACATCCGGGTCGGGAGCTATGGCGAAGTGACGATCATCGACTGGGGCCTGGTCCGCAAAGTCAACGCCCCGACGCCAACCAAGCACTATGCCTCCGCCGTCCAGCGACTCACCGCCCGGCAGGCCAGCGCGTCATTCCAGGGCCAGATCAAACTGACCACCACCAACCCGACGCTGAACGGCCAGCTCACCGGCACCCCCAGGTACATGTCGCCGGAACAGGCCGGCGGGCAAATCTCGGAACTGGACGCCCGCACCGACATCTATTCGCTCGGCGTCATCCTCTACGAGCTGCTCACCTACGTCAATCCCTTCGCCGATGTCACCGTCGAAGACGACATCATCAACGCCGTCACCAACAGCGAATTCCGCCGCCCCCGCCATACGTACATCGGCCGCGGCACGCCACCGGAGCTGGAGGCCATCTGCCTCAAGGCCATGGCCCGCCGGAAGGAAGAACGGTACCAGACGGTCGCCGACCTCATCCACGACATCTACGCGCACCAGGAAGGCCGCCCGGTCACCGCGTATACGGCATCGCCCTGGATCCGCCTGAAAAAGCTCTGCCACCGCAACCCCCTGAAAACCACCATGCTGATCAGCACCGTCCTGGCCCTGGCGGCTCTGACGGTGACCATTTACTACATCGAGCGGCACCGCTTCAAGGGCACCTTGGCAGAGGTCACCCTCAAGGTCAACAACGCCATCAACCTCCAAACCGTGCTGGAGCAACGCCTGAAAAAGGAAAAGAGCGAGGACGCCCTGCGCTCCGCCGTCGCGGCCCCGCGCGCCACCGACGCCAACGCCGACTTGCAGAACGAAATCGACAATCTCTTCGACTCGGCCAATCTGCTGCTCAGCTCCATCTCCACGCTGTCCCAATGGCGCCCGGAAGTCCGCTTCTGGCGGGAACGCATCATGCGCGAACGAGTCCTTTTCGCCCTCCGCCACCAACGTCTGGCCGAGGTCGAAAAATGGCTCCGGCAGATGCGCAACACCTTTGGCACCAATCTGGAAAACTGCAGTCCGGCCATGCTCAGCATCATCCGGGGCGTCGAAATCGCCCGTCGCGGCGACTGCATCGTGACTCTGACCACCACGCCGTACGCGGCCGCGCTGGAACTGCGGCCCTTCCGCGGCAATCCGGACACCGACCGGATCGAGCCGCTGGACGGCATGCCGCTGGAAACCAACACGCCGCCCATCCCGCCGCAAGTCATCCCCAAAGGCAACTACCTGCTCACCGCGACGCTGCCCGGGCACCCCCCGGTGATCTACCCTTTCTTCCTGGAACACGGCGAAACCAGAGACATCGTCATCGCCATTCCCAAGGCCATCCCGGAAAACACCGTCTACGTGCCGGATGGCATGGCCCAGGTCGGCGGCGCCGTGTCCTCGCTCAATCCCAAACGCAAGGAATACATCAAGGGCTTCTTCATCGGCAAATATGAAGTCACCTTCGGCGAATACCTTGAATTCTGGAACGCCCTGACCGACCCGCAGGAAAAGACCGACTGCATGAGCCGCATCCATTTCAACGCCATCAACTATCTGGCGGTCAATGCCTGGTCTCCGGAGGGGAAGCTCAACCCGGGCTTTTCCCGGGCCACGCTGGGGGGCGACCTCTATGACCCCTGCTCGCCGCGCTCCCGGTTCGGCGTGCTTCAGGCCGACCTCGAACGCCTGCCCTGGGGCGACATCGACATCCTGCACGCCCACGCCCTGTGCGAGTCCCCGGCGGACGGCTCCGTGGGCCTCATCGAGCACCTGGCCCGGGAGTTCGGTACGTACATCGAACGCGTGGGGGCGGTGAACT
>JAKLHU010000469.1 GCA_022709995.1 Verrucomicrobiota bacterium
CGTGGGCAGGTTGTTGAGGAAGGCGACGATCTCGCTGTTCGTCTGGTCGAGCGTGACCAAGGTGACCGCGGCGCGACCCTCGACGGCGGGCGCGATCTGGTCCTGGACCGAGACCAGCAGCTCGGGTTGCACCGGGTAGTCGCTTTTGCGGCCGCCGTCGAGAAGGAAGATGCCGTGCAGGTTCAGTTTTTCCAACGGCACGCTCCATTTGCCCATGGCATAGAGGGCGTAGCAGGCCAGCTGCTGCCGCAAGGTAGCGCGGTTTTCGGCGCCGGTCTTCCAGTCAAGGACATGGCAGACCCCGTCGGCGTCGACATAGGCGAAGTCAAGGGCGCACCAGACCTTGACGTCATTGCACATGAAGGTGTCAAGGACGTCATTCGTCTTCCAGCAGCTGTAGGGCAAGGCCAGTATTTCCCGTACCGTTGGCGACATGACAAACGATTCCAGGCAGGTGAACACCCGCTCTCGGATCGCACGGGTCGTTTCCACGGGCAGCGTCCGGCCGTTGCCATAGTACAATTCAAACAGATTTGTGCGCCGGGACGGATACTGCTCCCATTCCCGCCCGACCGCTTCCTTCCAGCCGGCATTCATCCTGGCCCGGGCCTGTTCCTGCAAAGCCGCCGTTTCCGGCCGCCGCCCGCTGCGGGCGAATTCATCCAAGGTGTCTTTGATGAGACTGTGAACGACCGAGCCGGCCCACATGGCCAGCGGCTTGATGTTCTTGAGGATGTAAAGCTTGCGCGTCACCGGGCTGGCGTCGTCCTCCCAGCCGCCCCAGGCGCCGTAGTACGTGTAATAATACGCCCGCGGGCAGGCTTGGAAAAGCTGGGCGCGCGATACGGACCAGGTCAACTCGTTCACTAATTTCTTCATCCTCAGCCCTCTGAATCCTGATTCCGGTTGCCGTCTTTCGTCCCAAAGCCGCCGGCGCCGTCCTCGCCGCGCCGGCGCTGTCGGAAAAAGTCCCGCACGACCAGCAGGCATTCGTCCGACAGAATGCCGCCGACCGTCTCGACCCGATGCAGCATCCCGGGGAAGTCGGTGATGGCCAGGGCGCCGCCGGCGGCGCCCATGCGCTGGTCATGGCAGCCGAAGAACAATTTGCCGAGCCGGCAATTGACCATGGCGCCGGCGCACATGGCGCAAGGCTCCTTGGTGACATACAGTTCGCAGTCGTTCAGGCGCCAGTCGCCCACGGCGGCGGCGGCCTGGGTCAAGGCGATCATTTCCGCATGGGCGGTGCCGTCCTTCAGCATCTCCACCTGGTTGTGGGCCCGGGCGATGACACGACCGGCCCGGACAATGACCGCCCCGACCGGCACTTCGCCGCCCTGGGCGGCCTGCTCGGCCAGCCGGATGGCCATGCGCATGAACGTCTCCGGAGTGGGCTCCGGCAAGGCAGGGGCGTTCCCGTTCATTCCGACAGCGCCTCCAGAAAGCGCCGGGCCCGGTCCGGCCGGTCATCCAGCACGACCGCCGCCGCCTGCCGCAGACGGCACAGGCGCGGCTCATCGGCGGGCAGGCCGCCGGCCCGTTCAAGGCGGTCAAAGGTCGCGGCGGCTTCCAGCAGATGACTGCGGAGGTCATGATAATACAGATCAAGGATGTCGGCGGCGTTCTTCACGGGTTTCATCATCAGCGCCCCTACGTGACAGGAATGGTTGTTGCCGACGGCCGCGGTCGCATCACCGCTGGGCCATGGCCAGTAGTGCGTTCTCGGCATTCTGGAGGGCCGCGAACATCTCGGCCGGCGTCTCGGCGGCCCGGAGCTCGGCAACCAGTGCGGTCCGGCTGCACAACAGGCTGATCCGGCTCAAGGTCTGCAGATGCTGCAGTGACTCCAGGCAGCAGATCAAAAAGAACAGGTCGGTGCCTTGGCCGTCGCCAGCCTGGCCAAAAAACACCGGCCGGGGAGTTTTGGCAACGCAGACAAAGGAAGCTTCAAACAGGAAGTCGTCCCTGACCAGCGGGTGCGGCATGGCGATGCCGCCATTCATGGCGGTGGAGGATTCCTCCTCGCGCTGGCGCAGGCCTTCATACAAGTCCTTGGGGTCGTAAAGCAAGCCGGTGCCCCCGGCCAGCTCCGTCAATCCCTTCAGAATGGTTGACCGCGACCGCCCCGGCAGCGACGGGTGCATGGATTCCTGCCGGCAGAGACTGGTGCTGGGTATGCCTTCCAGAAGATCGTCAACCACCGGCGCCGGCAGCGAATCGCGCTTTTCTGGCTTGGCGAGGTGCAGCAGCCGATGTGAATACCAGGTTTGCACGGCATCAGCATCAAAAAGGTAGCGATTGCCTTGCAGAACACACGGAATCTCCGCCGCCACCGCCAAGGCGCGCAATTCCTTGCCGTCCATCTGCAGCAACTCCGCCGCCTTCTCCAAACTGAGCAATCGATAGGCCATAATATGAAAGCACACTCCCAAATGACCATCGCAATGGCGGCCGGTATCGACCGCTTACCCCCGACGCAAAACCACCCTTGCCAATCCTACTATAATGCCGCCACCGGACGACGTAAAATGA
>JAKLHU010000047.1 GCA_022709995.1 Verrucomicrobiota bacterium
GACCGCCAGCTGGGCCGCATCCTGCAGGCGCCGGTTGGCGACCAGGGTGGCGATGAAGGGCATGACCATGGCGACGGCCCGCTCCTGGATGGCGCTGCCGGGGAAATTGGTCTGGATGAGGCTGAGGGCTTTGGTGACTTCGGCGACCTGGTTCTGCTGCAGGCCCGAGTACAGCGTCATCAGCATGGCGACCGGGGTGTTGTAGATGTTGTTCAGCCGCTTCAAGACATCGGCGAGCTTGGCGTCATCACGGTCCATGAAGGCGAGCAGCGCTTCCAGGTAATACCCGGCCAGCAGGAACGGCTTGCTGCCCAGCTGGTATTTTTCGTAGAGTTCGAGCAGCGCGGCGCGGTCGTTGCGGCTGGCGTAGATTTCGCCCAGGCGGGTCGCGATGTCCGGGTTGCCGTCACGTTTCAGCACCTCGATGTACAAGGGCAGCGCCCGGTCGAAATCCTGGCGGAGAAAATAGAAATTTCCCAGCTTGATTTGGCCTGATTCCGGGAGGATGGCGCTGGCGTCGAGGAGCCATTTTTCCGTTTGGGTGAAATCGCCGTCGGCGAGGGCGATGCCCGCCAGAGCGTTCATGGCGTCGAAGGCGATGGCCGGTTCCAGGACTTTGGTGATCTCGGTCAGGGCGGCGACCACGTCGTTTCGGGGCGTGTTTTGGGCGTTAACATATATGGCCAGCAGTTTCCCGGCCGGCGAGGCCAGGGCCTCCTGGTCCGTAATCGCCGCCAGCAGTTCGCGGGCGGTGCCGTGCTGGCCGGTTTTGCAGAATGCCAGGGCGGCCAGCACGGCCTGCTTCGGCGGCAGGGCCGCTTTTTTTTGCATGGCGTCAAGAGTGCTGGCGAGCGTCTCATAGTTCTGGGCCCGGAACAGGGCGAGCAGGCGCGCGTCGATATAGTCGGGCTGCATCGCATTGAGGCTGGCGGCGTATTGCCAGGCCGCCGCCGCCTTGTTCCATTCGCCCAGGCGTTCGTAGACGCGGGCCATTTTGGCGTAGGCCGCCTCCTGGTGGGGGTCGTTTTTGAGGCAGTTGCGCAGCAGCTTCAACGCCAGCTGGTCATTGGCGCCGCTGTCAGCCAGCTTGAAAGCCTCTTGCAGGCGAGCTGTCTTGCGCAGGTTGCTGACCACCGACGCGCTGATGGCCACCAGGCAGGCGAGAAGCACCAGGATGGCGGCGGCGAGGGCGAGGCGGCGGACGGAAAGGTGGTTTTTCCGGGCTGGCAGGGCGGCGACCATGTCGGTCTTCCTGAGGAAAGAGAAGAAAACCAGGGATTATTTTGCCTTTGTTCTACTAAATGTATTTTCGGATTTTCCAATGAGCAAGTGCATAAGCCCAATATTGGTGTAAAAAGGCAGAATATTCATTCAAAAAACGACATTTTGCCATGTTTTTTTCAGTTTTTTCCAATCCTTTGGGCGGGTAGTTGTTTCCACAGATGGCGATGGAGCGGTATCATCATGATCAGGAACAGCCCGATGGCCACGGCCAAGGCGGGTCCGAGCCCCAGTTGCGGGCTGAGGCAGTGGATGACGAGATTGACGGCGCCCATGGTCATCATGATCAGGGGGATTTGCCGGCACATGCTCCAGAGCGCCCGGCGGCCTTCGTAGGCGGTCACGACCCCGACCATGGGAAAGGCGGTCATGAAGCCGCCCAGCTGATGCTTGAGAAGAATCAAGCCGCCGACGACGGCGGTCAGGATGATGATTTTCAGGCCGACCGGCATTTGGCTGCGTTGGCCGGGTTCGTCGCGGCGCGGGAAATACCGCATCAGCAGGCCGGCCAGGAGGTAGTTCCAGACCATCGCGGCGGCAAAGCCCGTTGCGGTCATGGGATAGAATTTTTGCAGGCCCATTCCCAGCGTGCAGTAGACCCCCACTCCGCCGGCAATGGCGGGCAGGATGCCGATGCCGGCGCTGACATGGAGAATGCGGACCGTGTGCGTGAACAGCAACAGCAAGGTGAGCCCAAGGACATTGCCGGCGTTGACATTTTCTCCCAGGGACAGCAGCGCCAGGCTGGAGGGAATCGGCAGGCTGAGAATGAACGCCTTGTGCTCGGGACGATACAGATAGGCCACCCCGACCGACATCCCGACGACCCCGACCAACAGCGCAATGTCCCAGAAATATGGTGGCAACATGAACAACCTCAGCCGGATACGCTGGCAGGACGCCGGGCGGAAGCACCGCCCGGCAGCGCCGAGGGGCGGAGTAATTGCGGCACGGTCTCGGGCCAGACGCCGCCGGCGTCGGATGCCCCGAGGCGGACGCGGTCATGGCGACGACGCCCGGCCGCAAGGGAACGGCGACAAGCTTGGTTCGATGGGGCTGACCGGGCGCCGGGGCGCCATGATTCCCGTCGGGCGCCGGGGCAGGGGGCGCATGAAACTGGCGGGATATGGGAGTTTGAATGCTGCCGATGGCGCCCGGTCCACGGCAGTGATTTCCGCAGCGGAAAACGAAAAATGCCACCGGCGCAGGCGGGAAGCCAGCCGGTGGCAAGGCATTGCCGGCGCCGTCTTCAGCCGTAGAGGGCCTTCATTTCATCTTTGTTGAGGCGTTTCCGGCGCGTGGTCGGGGCCGCCGGGGCAGCGGCTTTGCCTTTGCCGACGGGTCCGCCGGACATGGCCGGGCCGCTGGGTCCGCCGGACATGGCCGGGCCGCTTGGTCCGCCGGACATGGCCGGGCCGCTCGGGCCCGCCGTCGGCGTCGCCGGGGCGGCCACCCGGCGGCGCCGCGGTTTCTCTTCATCGGCGCCAAACAGGTCGTCGAGAATGTCTTGTTTTGGTTTGGCTTTGGCCATCGTTCAAACTCCTGTCTTGTTCTTAGCATGATGGTTGTTCAGACAACCACGGGAAAGTGTTCCGGAAAGCGTCACGGCTATAATATCCACCATTTTCATGAACATTCCAGACGAACTGGAAATAAGACGCATATTGTTTGGCGACGGCGGCGACGCTGAAGCGCCGGATGGCGGCGGCGCGGATGGCGGCGCGGTCGAGTTTCGGGGCCATCCGGGCGGCGGCGGCGAATTCGGCGGCGGTCCGGCAGCGGAAGCCGGTGACGCCGGGCTCGATGGTTTCGACGAAGGCGCCCCAGTCGGTGGCGATGACAGGCGTTCCGCACATCTGGGCTTCAATGGCGACATAGCCGAAAGGCTCGACATACAGGGTGGGCATGAGCACGGCCCGGGCCTGGCCCAGCAGCTTGGCCTTGGCCGGACCTTGCCACCCGGAATGGGCCATGACCAGGCGAAGGCCGGTGTCCTCGGCGCAGCGCCGCGCCAGGTCGATGCCCTTGGCTGGAACGTCCCGCCCCAGATAAAGCAGGTAGTCTTCCGGCTGTTCGGCCAGGGCGTAGTGCTCCGGTTCGACAAAATGCGGGATGACGGTGTCGAAGAAGCGGCTGTCGCGGGTTTGTTCCGGCATGGTGGCGTAGAGGGTATGCTGATGGGCATAGGACGGGAAGACTCGGTACGATGTCCAGCAGTGGTCGTAGCCGACCATCGGCTCGAACACCGGGCGGCCGCGGGGGTCGACGTCGGACTGGGCGGCGCCGTACAGCGAGGCGATCAGCTCCGGCTGGCCGTCCTGGCGCAGAAGGCCGGCCAGATGCCGGTTGAGGCGGCGGTTGTAGGTGACATGCCAGCGGTTGCGGTAGCGCCACGGGCCGGTCGCCCGGCCGAGGTCGATGAACTCGCCCCCCGGTCCCGGCAGCCGCGAGCCGTTGAGGCCGTAGTACTTGTAGGGAATTTGCAGATATTCGAGGAGTACGCAGAAGTTATGGCAGTTGAACACCTGGGCGTCGGCCGGGTGGGCGGTGCGGTCCAGGGGAAGCAGCGGATGGCCGAGCACATGGATGACGGCCGGGGTGTTGGCATTGGCGGCTTGGTCGGCCTGGCCCTGGCTCTGCCGGCCTTGGCAGAGCTGGCGGAGCTCGGGCGAGACGTCCCAGCCTTCGGGAAAGGCCCGGCACTGCCGCGGCTTGACGGGATTGATCCGGCACCGGTTGTCGGGAGTCAGAAATACGCAGGCGCCGTCGTCGCGCTCCGTGCAGATCAGCGACTTGCGGTCGCTGGCCAGGCGCGTATAGGAGTCGATGAAGGCCGTTTCGGTCAAGCCGAGAAAATCAGCGATGGCGGTGATTTCCTGGTCGTTGACGCGGACGATTCCGGGCCAGCGGCAGCAGGCGCCGCAGCGTTGGCAGACGAAGGGTTGTTGAGTTTGGTTCGGCATGGTCATTCCAGAAGTGAGCGCAGTTCCGCCAGGCTGAAGTTGGTTTCCGGCGCCCATTCCGCGGCGCCGTCCATGACGCGGTCGAACAAGTCGCGTTTTTGCTGCAGGAGGGCGAGGACTTTTTCTTCCACGGTGTTGTTGGTGATCAGCCGGTAGGCGAACACGGCCTTGTCCTGGCCGATGCGGTGGGTGCGGTCGATCGCCTGGCGTTCCACGGCGGGATTCCACCAGGGGTCGAAGAGGAACACGTAATCGGCCTTGGTGAGGGTGAGGCCGGTGCCGGCGGCTTTGAGGCTGAGCAGAAAAACGGCCGGCTCCGGGCAGTCGGTGAATTGCCGGACCAGATCCTGGCGGCGGGTGACCGGCGTTTCGCCCGTGATGGTGAAATAGGTGATGCCGCGTTCCGTCAAGGCCCTGGCGATGATGTCAAGCATGCTGGTGAATTGGCTGAACACCAGGGTGGAGTGGCCGCTCGCGCCTAGTTCAGTCAGGTTGTCGAGCAAGGCCGTGAGCTTGGCGGAGGGGATTTCCCGGGCGCCGGGGCGGATCAGCTCCGGCGCACAGCAGGCCTGGCGCAGCCGGGTCAAGGAAGCGAGCACGGCGGCCGGGCCCTGGGCGCTGAGGGCCTGGCGGGCCTGGGCCAGAACGTGTTCGTAGAAGGCCTGCTGCTCGGGGTCCATCTCGACCGGAATGAGCTGTTCGGTGCGCGGCGGCAGCTCTGGCGCCACCAGGTCCTTGGAGCGGCGCAGCATGACCGGCGCCAGCCGTCGGCTCAAGCGGGTCAGGCCGGCGGGGGAAAGGCCGGCTCGGCTGAAGTCCTGGCCGTCGCCCAGATAGCCGGGATTCAGGAAGTCCATGATGGACCAGAGGTCGAGGAGGCGGTTTTCCAGCGGCGTGCCGGTCAGGGCCAGGCTGTGGTCGCGCCGCAGTTTCTTCACGGTCCGGGTGATTTCCGCCTGGGGGTTCTTGATGGCCTGGGCTTCATCCAGGATGACGAAGGTGAAGCGCTCCGCCGCCAGCAGGTCGCTGTCAATCCGGGCCAGATTGTAATGCGTGACGAACAGGTCGACGCCCTCCTGGCGGAGAAGGCCGGCGCGCGTCGCCCGGTCGCCCTGCACGGCGACCGCCGCGAGTTGCGGACAGAACTGCCGGACCTGCTGCAGCCAGACCGCAATGACGGAGGCCGGACACAGCACCAGGACCCGGAAGGAGGCCCCGGCCGCGCCGACGTGCTGCTTCCAGGCCGTCAGCATGGCCAGGACCTGGAGGGTTTTGCCCAGGCCCATGTCGTCCGCCAGAATGGCGCCGGCGCCGCATTGGCAGCGGTCGGCCAGGAAGTCGACGCCGGCTTTTTGATAGGGGCGGAGAATCGTCTCCAGTTCCGGCGGCAGCGGCAGCCGTTCCGGGATCGCCGCCGTGCGCAGCCGGGAATAGAAGTCGCGGCTGCCGTTGTCGACTTTCCAGGCGACGGTCTGGCCCAGGCGCGTGATCGTGTCCTGGGCGTCGCGTTCGAGAAAGAGGTCGCCGTCGGCCAGGCCGGCGTCGACCAGGGCGTCGGCCACGGCATGGAGGCGCTCGTGGTCAAGATAGAACCAGGAGCCGCTCAGCCCCTGGAGGACGACGCGGCCGGCGCGCCGGGCTTCTTGAATGTCGTTTAGGTTGAACGAGTCTTGGCCGACCTGCCAGGCGACCTGCATGGCGACCAGGCCCTGCCGCGAGTGGAGCTGCAGAGTGGGCCGGTCGATGCTGTCGCCATCGTCGCGGAGAAGGCCGGCCAGGTCTTCGGAATGTGACTTCCGCACGCCGGCCGGGACCTCCGACCAGAGCTTCCGCAGTTCCGCGGCTTTGGCCGGAACGGCGGGCAGGCGCAGTTCGCCGGCCTCGACGGCGCCGCCCTCGGCGAGCAGGCGCTGGCGCAGTTCCTGCAGCCAGGCGAATTGGCCGCCGCCGTAGGTCTTGAGCAGAAAGCCGCCGCCGTGCGGCTGGAGGCGGGCGTCCTGGCCGGTCGCCGTTCCCGGATCCAGGGGTCGCCCCAGATGCTCGAAGCGCAGGATGAACTGCTGCTTTCTTTGGCTGACCGTCAGTTTCAGGTCGGTGGCCTCGGCTTCGACTCTGGTGACGCAGTCGCCGCCGACCAGGTCCAGCCGGCCGTCAATCAGCTCCGCCAGATGCTCCGCCAGGTGCTGACGGCCCATGCGCGGGCTTTTCTGGCGGAAGTATTCGTTGAGCGTCTTCCAGGATATCGGCGGCTCGAAGTTCTTGATCATGGTGCGCAGCGGGTCGGCGGCCGGGCTGTTCTGCAGGTGCAGGAGCAGTTCATGGGCCGGAAGGCGCCGGCCGTTGGCGAAGACGAAAATGGCGGCCACTTGCACCCATTCGCCCTGGTCGGACAACTCCACCACCAGCTGCGTCGGCGCCGCCAGGCCGGCGCTGTTGACAAAGTCGCGCGTTTCCCGGTCGATGAAGCGCGGCTGGGCGGACCAGCGGCTGATCCAGCGGTGAAATTCACTTTCCGGCAGGGTCAGGGCCCGCAAGGTCAGTTGGGAACGCGACAGGCGGCGCAGGACCGGCAGCAGCCAAAGGAGAAAATCGAGGTCGGATGGGCGCCAGCAGGACGGCGCGTCTTTCTGCATTGCCGCCGTCGCCGCATGGTTGCGGAGGGCGGACAGCGTCGCCAGAAAACGGTCCTCGCCGCGAAGGAGGTAAAAACGGACGCCGACCTGGCCGGGGGCGATCTTGGCGTCGATTTCCACTTCCAGCTGCATCGGCGCCGGCGGGGGCGCTTGGCGGCTGCCGCCGGACGGCTGGTCCAGGAACATGTCCTGGTGAAAATTGAGCTGCCGCGGCGGCGGTTGCGGCCCGGCGTTGGCGCCCGCGGCTTGGCCGGCGGCGGCATGCCTGGCCGTCGGCGTGGCGACGGGCATTTTCCAGCCCTGGTCGCCGCACGCGGTGCGCAGGAGAACGTGCGCGCAGTAGGCGTGCGGGCAGGCGGCGCCTGGGTAGCCGCAGTGGCAGCGCGGCCGCCAGCCGTCGGCCGTCAGCTTCCAAGTGACGGTCGTGGCGCCGACGGTGGCCTGGAGCGAATCCTCGGTCCAGCGCAGCACGAAGTGGTTTTCGTTTTTCATCACCAGCAGCGCGGTTTGGCGCAGGTTGGGCGGGAAGAGCCCGGAAACTTGGCTCTCCGTCAGCCAGCGGTCCAGCCAGGGCGGCGGCGACGATGGATGGGCAATGTTGGAGAAGGGCATGGATAAGCCGTTATTTCGAGCCGTCGAGCGGCTTGGTGCGGGGGCGGAACCAGCGCCGGAAATCGCACCGGCTGACGAGTTTTCCCAGCAGGCGGGAGCCGGCGTTG
Source organism: Verrucomicrobiota bacterium (assembly GCA_022709995.1). Classification (GTDB taxonomy): domain Bacteria; phylum Verrucomicrobiota; class Lentisphaeria; order Oligosphaerales; family Oligosphaeraceae; genus JAAZKI01. The sequence goes on from JAKLHU010000047.1 coordinate 7,597, forward strand.
GCGATGGCGTTGAGCTGGAAGACGCGGTCCAGGCGGCTGCGTTTGAGGTCGATCGCCTTGACCGGGCAGAATTCATGGCAGCAGTAGCAGCGGATGCACGTTTTTTCGTTGACTTGGCGGCCGGGTTCGGCCAGCGGCAGAATGGCCGGGGGCTGGATCGGGCAGCCGTATTCGCAGCGTCGGCAGCGGATGCACCGGTCGCCGTTGATTTCCGGCCGCGGCACCAGCTGCCGTCGCAGCCAGCGCAGCATCGCCCCGGGCAGCGGCAGGATGCGCATGATGTTGCACGGGGCCTTGACCAGTTCAAAATCATGCTGGCGGAAGTCGTCGAGGCGGGCGCCGGCGATGGTGATGTCGGCCAGGTCGACGACGCCGTACCGGGCCCGTTGCGCGGCCATGGCGATGGGCACATCCTTGACCGGCAGGCCGATCATGGCGCAGCAGACGGTGTCCACCGCCGCCAAGTCCAGGCCGGCGACGAGCGCGCCCAAGTGCCGCGGCGTGCCGCCGCTGGGCCCCGGGCCCTCCATGGCGACGACGGCGTCCATGATGGCCAGGGCCGGCCGGGCCAGCCGGTTGATGTCGATCATCAGGTCGGCCAGACGGTCGCGGTTCTGCAGGCGAAAATGAAACTGGCCCTTGGCGGAACCGGGAATCAGCCCGAATTGATTTTTCAAGGCGCCGGTATAGGCCATCTGCGCGTGCGTCTTCAGTTTTGGCAGCGTGATCAGCACATCGGCTTGCCGCAGCTGGCTGGTCAGGCGCAGGCGCCGGGCGATGCGGTTGTCTTGGTTTTCATAGACCTCGGTGCTGTCAAAATCAGCCAGTGTGGCGCCTTCGGCCTCGATGACGTCGAGCAGACCCGAGCCCCTGGCCGCCGAGCGCGTGTCGCCGACGCCGGGACCGTCGCCGACCAGGGCCGTGCCGCCCGCTTCCCGGACCAGCCGGATCACGCCCCGGAGAATGGCCGGATGCGTCGTCACCGCCAGATCAGGATGCGAGGGCGCCACCAGGTTGGGCTTGAGAAGCACTTTCTGGCCGGGACGGACCACGCCGCCCATGCCGCCAAACGGCTCCAGGGCCTGGCGCAGCGCCGCCAACACCACGGTGTCATCGTCATAAGCGTTAAGATGGATTAAGCTGACTATTGCGGGCATGGCGATGTTTCTGTTGGCGATGGCGGTCGCGGGGCGCCCAGGGCGGCCGGCCATGAGAATGGCGGCGTCCTATCCACAGGCGCTGGCGTGAGCGCGCGCGGCCAGACCGCCGTCGGTTTGGCGGTTGCCGCCGAGTCATTTGCCGGCGGTGGCATGGTGAAGCGGCTTGGGCAGCCAATTGAGAATCATGGTCGCCAAACCGAAGCTGACCAGAAAGCCGATGACATAGCCGACATGATGGGCGCTGAAGAGCCGGGCGGCATCGGCGGGAAGGTGGTTGGCCAGCAGCGGCGCCAGGCGCGGCTCCAGCAGGAGAGAGCCAATGACGCCGACGCCGACGCACAGCGCGAAGACGGCCAGGCGGCAGATCATCCTGGTGATGTGCAACCCGAAATAGAGAACCGCGAGCGAGCCGAAAGCGAGAATCAGGTATTTCCACCAGTCGCGGCGCCAGTCCAGGCCCTGGCCGGTGAATTCCAAAGTTTTGAGAGCCTCGAGTTTTTGCAGGTGGTCCAGGGTGTTTTGAGTGCTGTTGGCGGTCGTTTCGGCAGGAGGTGCGGCTTGGTTCCGGGAGACCGGAGCGGGTTTGGGATCGGGGGAGGGCTGGGACGGTTTGGTGGGCAGCGGCGTCTCGACTGCGGGGCCGGCGGCGTCCGG
>JAKLHU010000470.1 GCA_022709995.1 Verrucomicrobiota bacterium
CCGGGAAAAGGCGGGTCCGGCGACGGTGCCCCCGTAGTGCGATCCGGCCGATGGCGAATCGACCGCCACCAGAAGCACGAATTCCGGGTTGTCGGCAGGAACATAGCCGATGAACGAGGAGACGTATTCCCGGTACGAGTAGTAGCCCTTGGCTTTGAGGCTGGGGTCGCTGACCCATTTCTGGGCGGTGCCGGTTTTTCCGGCGACGTCAAAGCCCGGCACGGCGGCTTTGGTCCCGGTGCCGCCCTTGGTGGTGACCTCCTTCAAGGCTTGCGTCATTTTCCGGGCCGTTTCCGGCTGGATGGGCTGCCCTTTGACTTGCGGGGAGGAGAAGCGGCTGACGTTTCCGGCGACGGTTTTGGCGACGATGTAGGGCTGCATCATGATGCCACGATTGGCCAGGGCGCCATAGGCCTGCACCATTTGCATGGGGGTGCAGAGGATGCCCTGGCCGATCGGAATCCGGGTGATGGAGACTTTGCTCCATTGCTCCAGCCCGGGCAGGCGGCCATGCGATTCGTTGCGGAAAAAGACGGGTTCGCCGTTGGCGGGAATGAAGCCGACGCCGGTCCGGCGGCCGAAGCCAAAGTCCAGCAGGTGCTGGTAGAGATCTTTTTCCTCCATCTCGAGGGCGATTTTGGCGGTCCCGATGTTGCTTGATTTTTTGACGATTTCCATGACGGTGAGGTCTTCAAAGCGGCTGCCGCTGCTGTCATGCAGGGTTCTGCCCCCGTAGCTCCAGGCGCCTCTTTCGCAATAGAAGATGTCATTGAGGCCGATGGGCCGTTGTTCCATGACGGCGGCGATGCTGACGCCTTTCATGATGGACCCGGGTTCGAATCCCATGAGGAAGGCATGCGGCTGGATGACCGCCCCGTCGGTCATGGAAGACCGGTCGTTGGGGTTGAACGACGGGTATTGCGCCAAGGCCATGATGGCGCCGGTTTTCGGATTCATCATGATCGCGTAGGCCTTTTCCGGCTTGTGGGTCGCCACCACGTGCATCAGCTCCTCGTCCGCAATCTGCTGAATGGGCTGGGTTATGGTCAGATAGACATCGGCGCCGTTTTCCGGTTCCGACATGGTGATGGTGCTTTGCGGAATCATCCGGTTGCGGCCATCCCGCTCGAACTGGATCTTGCCTGGCGTCGGCTGCATTGGAGCATCGAAGAGCGCCTCGATGCCGCTGACGCCCTTGCCGTCGTTGTCCAGGAAGCCGATCAGGTTGGCGAGCTGGCGGTCGTGCGGATAGTTGCGCAGGTATCCTTCCTCAATGCGGATGCCCAGATACCGTTTTTTTTCGGCGATGGTCTTGAGCTGATGAGCAACGCTGTAGTCGACGTGGCGTTGGACGATGATTTCCGAGGGCCGGTTGAAGGCGCGGAGAATTTGATTTTCGATGTCGTCGCTGGTCAGGTCAAGGATTCGGGCCAGGATGGTGACCACGTCCTGCCGATGCCGGCCGGTTTGGGTGGGCCGGAGAATCACCTTGAACAGGTCCGAGGTTTTCTGGGAGTATTCGACGGTGACTCCGGGCAGGGCGGCATTGACGATATGATGGGCGGTCTGGGTGTCGACGAAATCCTTGATGCAGACCTTGAGGTGTTCGTGCTTCTGGATCGTCTGGAAACGCCGGTCCAGGTCGTTGTAATCGAGTTGCAGGGTGTCGGCCAGGAGTTTGGTGATGGCGTGGTAATTTTTCTTGCCGAAGCGTTTGGGTTCGGCATAGATGTTTTGGATGGCGATGTTGCCGGCGAGGAGATTGCCGGCCAAATCATAGATTTTGCCGCGCTGGGCTTGTTGCACCGCCATGCGGGTGTAGAGTTTCTGGGCTTCCAGGGAGAGTTCGTGGTGCCTGGTGATCTGGAGGTTGAAGAGATGGCGGGCCAGGCCGCCGAACAACAGCACGAACACAGCCGCCAGGCAGACATAGCGGGCCAGCGGCGCGAATTTGGCCGGTTCGTCCAGGTTTTTGGTGAGCTCTTCGCCGTCGGGGGCGAACAACCGCCAGAACGGCAGCAGGCGTTGGCTGAGCTGGCGGCCGGTGTGGACGACGGGGGCGGGCAGGGCCAAGGCCAGCGCTTGGGCGTAGCGGGCGGCATAGGCCCGAAGACGCGACCAGGGCGGTTGCTGTTTAGGCTGTTCGCTGGCGGGTGTCATGGTTGGTGTGCCTAAGGTGGGTTACGGGGTAATGCTGGCGGGGCGGGCGTCATGGCCAAGGCCGGCCACGGCTGATTCCTGTTCCCAGGGATTGGCGGCGGACGGTTCGGAGCGGTGCAGGCGTACGACCTGGCCGAGTTCCGGCGGCTGCAAGCCCATGGCTTGCGCCTGCAGAAGGATGCAGCGGCCCTTGTGGCTTTCCGCCGTGACGCGCAGGTTGTTGAGTTCCTTGTTACTGATGGCGATGGTGTTTTCCAGGCTGCCGATGGTGTGCAGCAGCATGAGGCCGTCCGGTTGCAGGCAGCGCGCGGCGACGCGCATGAAGGTGGGGTAGTTGCGGACGCCCACATGCTCGAACATGCCGATGGAT
>JAKLHU010000471.1 GCA_022709995.1 Verrucomicrobiota bacterium
GACGGCGGCAAACGTTGAACAACAAGAGTTTCAGGAAGGGTCGAAGTCATGGCAAAGCTGGTCAGCATTGCGTCGGGACATCTGGTGATTGATTTTGCCTGCTCGGGCGGTGGCTTTCCGACGCGGGTGGTCCTGCGGGGCCGGAACGGCGAAAGCGAGGCGCTTCTGGAAGAGCAGGAGCCCGCCCTGACCGCCGAGCTGGCCGATGGCCGCATCGTCCGCCCGGTGGTGCCGGCCGACTATGTCCCGCGCCATTTCACCCGCGCCGGCGTCGACGTCGTCGAATTCAGCCGGCTGCCCTGGACCGACGCCGCCGGCCAGGCCCTGCCGGGATTCCATCTCTCCCTGCGGCATGAGATTCATCCGGACGGGACGGCGTTCACGAACGCCTTTTTCACGGTCGAGGCGTATCACGGCCCGGCTTTCCGGCATTTCCGGCTGCGGCAGGCGCTGCTTTTCGGGCAGTATGACGATGTGCGCTGGCATCTGTGCCGCCGACCCGGCGGCCAGGACGGTCATTTCATCCAGTCGGTCATCCCGGAGCGGTTCCTGGCCCGCGGCGAAAACCGGCGCGCCGCCGGGATTTTCCCGCTGACGGGTTTCTGCGCCCGGCGCCAGGGCGGCGCCGCCTTGTATGCGGAATTCTTCGTGGAGGGCGACAACACGGTGTCCGGCGACCCGGCCGCGAATGCGTCCGCCGTCACCTGGGAGGATGGAAACGCCGTGTTGAGTTGGGATTTCCAGGCGGGGCTGGCGGGGGAGCGGGCCTTGCCCCTGCAATGGCGCAACACCTGGGGCTGGGTGATCAGCCGGCCGCCGGCCAGCCGCCGGCTGCCGCCTTTGCGCATGTACCACTACATCGACTTGCAGCGCCATTATCCCGGCGACGTCCAGGTGGAGGAAATGGCGGCGGCCGGCTGCGACGTGTTCGTCATGCACGAGAATTGGCGCCTCGATGTCCAAAATGACGGCCTGCCCTACGACGAAAAACGCTTCGTCCATCTGGTCGAGCAGCTGCATCGGCACGGCATTCGCCTGGCCGTGTACATCCGCGGCAATGAACTGTCGGTCCTCGAAGACGACTGCGCCTGGTTCGATACCTATCTCCGGCGCGGCTTTGACGGCCTCTACATGGACTACGGGTCGCCGTTCGGCGAAGTGTCGGGACCCGACGAGACCTTTCAGAACGGCCGGGTGAAATTCCGCCATCATTACCTGAAGCTGCGGCGGTTGCGGGAAGTCATCGGCGAGGGCGGCGTCTTTTATTCCCACACCGGCCCTCTGTACTCGGCCTTGGGCAGTGCCTTTCTGGACGGCTATGTGTCGGGCGAAGGGGAGCGCGGCATTCTCGTCAAAGGCCGCCCGGAGCACGAGTATTTCAGCATGGCCTACGCCTCGCTGGGCACGATGTGGACGGCGGCGTTTCCGGAGTACAGTTCGCCGCGCATGGTGCCGTTTCTGGCGGCGGCGGGCCAATACCCGCACAACCCTCTGGGCACCCAGGTGCCGACGTCGTCGCTGGCCCACCCGCAGGACCCCGGTCTGAACGACGTGCATTTCCTGCCGCTGTGGCATCTCTGGAGCTGCTTTCGGGGCGAGCGCGACCTGGCGGTCTACAACGACTTCAACGGGCGCGGCGTCTTTGGCGCGCCGGACGAGGCGATTGGGCGCTATCTGATGGTGTCGGCTTCCGGCCGTCGTGGTCTGCTGGTGCTCAGCAATTTCAGCTCCGAGCCGACCGCGTGTCGACCCGAGGTCGACCTGGTCGCCGTGCATTTGCAACCCGGCGCGCGGGCCGTGCTGCAGCCTGGCGCCAGCGCCCCCGGCGAGCCTGTGATTGGCGGCGCGGCCGGGCCGTTGCCGGAGGTGGTGCTGCCTGGCTACGGCGTCGCCGGCGTGCTGTGGGCGGAGGACGAGCACAGCCTCGCCGACTTGCTGCAGGAATATCGGCGGCCATATCCCGGCCCCGGGTCCGAGAGTGCGTCCTGGCTGGCCGCGATTGAGGAGCAGCGCCGCTTTCGGGAAGAGCCGCCCGTCTGGAAGGAAGTCTACTTGACCGTGCGGCTGCCGGGCGGCGCGCCGTTGCCCTACGAGGATTCCCTGATCGTCGACCTCTACAACAACCAGCTGGAACTGCTGGCGGCCGATGCGGACGGCGAATGGCGCACCGTGGCGTCGGTCGGCAAGTCCGGCGTCGTCGCATCGGCCGCGGCGGCCGCCGCCGACCAGCTGTTTGTCGGCGACCGGACCGCGCCGATGGCTCTGCATGAGCTGCTGGGGTCCGGTCGCCACCGCCTTGGCTTGCGCACGCTCCACCTCGGCGAGCCGTTCTATTCCTTTGTCAGCCTGGTTCTGTCGCCACGGCCCGATCCATCGGCTCCTGGTCACTACCAATTGGAATTCTACAATGCGGTGGAGCCGGACCGGTCGTTGCTGATCTGGACGACGATCATCGGGACGCCGTCCACGCGGACGGTATGAGGAGACGCCGGTGTCCGGGGTGACCTTGCATGATATCGCGATGCTG
>JAKLHU010000472.1 GCA_022709995.1 Verrucomicrobiota bacterium
CTTCCTGCCCGACAATCACCCGCCCCAGCTCGGCCCGCATTCGCGTCAACGACACGCTCTCCCGCGACACCCGTTCGCCAATCTGTTTGACATCCACGGCCTAATAACTCCTTATCTTTAAACAACGTCCATGACGTCACCCAATATTCGTCGACCTGAAACGGCTTTCCCGAAAGACAACCAAACCAGCCTCGAGTTCCCAAAAAGCTGCTCGCCGGCACCCGAAAGTTACCCCGCGCCGCCATTCTCACCGGGGCGACGGACGCGACGCCGCCCGCCCCCGCCCGCGTCATCCGTCCTCCGACCACGTGCCGGACATGGTCGCATCCGGCAAAATCGGACGTCATTTCAGCCGGATACGGATAGCATGGCGGCGTCGCGGTGCTATGGTATCTGCTTGACAGACATCTGCACTCTGGAGACAGGCCATGACTACGCGGCACATCGACATTGCCACCAAGAAGATTCTGCACCAGTATCATGCGGCTATCTACCGGCTGTTGCGCATTCCGTTGGATTGGATCACGCCGGACCACCGTGAGTTCACGCTCTGCGGCATGGACCACTGCCATCCCCTCTGCCAGAAAATCATCCGTCATCCGCTGGGCAAAGCCGCGTGCGCGGCTTTTTCCGCCGCCCAGGTCACGAAATGCCGTTTCACGGGTCAGAGCTTGGCGACGGCGTGTCACGCCGGCCTGACGGACATGCACATTCCCATTTTCATCAGCGGCGCCTACAGCGGCTGCCTCTGCGTCGGGCAGTACCTCGACCAGCCGCCGACCGCCGCCGACCTCGACCGTGTCCTACGGCAACTCGACTACCTGGGGCTCACCCGCTCCGAATTGAAGCAGTATTACGCCGAAACGACAGTGCTTTCGGCAGAACGGGCCCGCGGTTTGGAGGAACTCCTGCGCATGCTGGCCGAATACGTCTGTGAAACCGAAGACAAGCTCCTGCTCCTGGAAGACATCAACCGCAATACGCCGACGGCGGCGGCCCGCCAGTTCATGGAGGCGAATTTCAAGTCGCGGCTAACCCTTGAGCGCATTTCCCGCCGGGTCAACCTGAGTGTCAGCCGTTTCAGTCATCTGTTCCGGCAGCAGGTCGGCGACAGTCCCCTCAACTACCTCAACCGTTTCCGCTGCCAAAAGGCCGGCGAACTGCTGCGCGGGACGTCGCTGACCATCGCCGAAATCGCCGCCGCCGTCGGCTTCACCAACCAGAACCACTTCGCCCGGACGTACCGCAAAATCAACGCCTGTTCGCCGACGGCGTTCCGGGCTTCCGCGCCCCGCCCGGCCACCGCCACCCCCGGCCGGGACTTCTGAACCAACACGTTTGCCCCGGTCGGAACTCCAACTAATCACCTTACTTCCATCGCCTTGTCTCCCTCCGAAGTCACCCCCGAAAAGGAGCCTCCCCATGAAAATCCCGCGCTCGGAATTCACCGCCCGCCTGCACCGCATCCAGGACATCCTGAAACAGCGCCAGTTGGACGGCCTCATGGTCTACGGCGACGAATACCGCAAGGAAAACCTCCGCTACGTCTGCGACTTCTGGCCGATCTTCGAACGCGGCATGCTCTTCATCCCCAAGACCGGCCAGCCGATTTTCGCCGGGGCGCCGGAGGGCGAAAAATACGCCCGCGAACAGTGCGTCTGGGACGACATCCGCAATGTCCGCGACTTCGCCTGCGTCTCCGTGCCCGACGCCATCGACTACCCGCTGGCGACGTTCTCGACCTTCCAGGACATCCTTCCCGAGACGTTGCGCGGCGGCCGCCGCCTCGGCCTGGTCGGTTCCTTCGACCTGCCCGGTTACCTGTCCGAACGGCTCAAAAACGCCGCCCCGGGCGTCGACATCGTCGCGGCCGACGACATTCTGCACAAACTCCGGATCATCAAGTCGCCGGCGGAAATCGCCTGCCTGCGGGAAGCCGGCCGCATTGCCGGCTTGGGCTACCAGGCGCTGATGCGCGCCGCCGTCCCCGGCAACACCGAGCGCCAGGCCGCGGGCGCCGCCGAGGGCGCCGCCCGCGCCGCCGGGGCCGAGGACATCAACTTCATGGTCTTCGGCTCCGGCCAGCGCGCCGAAACCATCATCGGCCGCACCGAAGAAAAAGTCATTGCGGACGGCGACATGATCATGGCCGCCATGGCCGTGCAATACGCCGGCTATGTCGCCACCGTCGAATACCCCTTTGTCGCCGGCAAGGCCACCGCCGGCCAAAAGGACTTCCTCCGCACCCTGCAAAAAGCCGCCAACGTCCAGTACGAGATGCTGAAGCCTGGCCTCCGCGCCGGCGACATGGTCAAAGCCGTCAAGCGCGTCTTCGCCGACGCCGGCATGACCCAATACGACGTCTACCCGCCCATGCACGGCATCGGCCTGGCCGAAGCCGAGTCCCCCTATCCGGATGAGAACAGCGCCATCATCTATCAATTTAACCCTTCCAAGTGCTTTTCCCTCTGCCCTGGCTCTCACAATCCCTGCCATCTGCCGTGCTCTAATGTTTTCTTTTTCTAAC
>JAKLHU010000473.1 GCA_022709995.1 Verrucomicrobiota bacterium
GGTCCGCCACGGCAGCAGGCCGGAAGCCAGGTCAAGCGGAATACCGTCCAGATAATTGCGGAAAAGCGTTAGAAGCCGGTGGTCGTGATAGGCCATCAGCAGCAGGGGCGCCAGGAAGTGTTGGCAGAACTGCCGGTAGGCATTCCAGGGGGCGTCCTGGAGGTGCTTGGTAAACGATGTCGTGTCAATGAAGACAGGCTTGCCGTTCAGGAATTGGATATTGAAGGCCGAGGCGTCTTTCAGGGTCATGCCGTGCCGGCGGGCCGTGGTTTGGACATGCAGAGTCAGCAGGGCGGCATCCTTGAGCATGGAGAAACTCCATTCATAAGGATACGACACGAAGGGAATCTGCAGTGGTTCGATCACGCAGGCCTCGGCCGTGTCGGCGATCACCTCGTGGGGCACCAGCGAACCGTCCGCCGTCAGGGCGTTGTAGAGGCCGGAAGCCATCAGCATCTGGAAGTCGGGCCGGCCGGAGGCGGCGATTCGGCGCCGGATGCGGCCCTCGTCCCGAAAGACGTAGGCGTCGGGATCACGGAAAGATGACGGCAGCGGTGTTGTCATACCACGATTGACCCCAGCCGGGGACGCGTTGAAGGATTGGCGGCAAAGACAGGAAGCAAGCCAGGCAGCCAGTCGGAAATCGAGCCGGGAAGGGGGGCGGAAGGACGGGCCGGGGAAACGGCGACCTGCGTCTTACTGGACCACGGGAGCGGCGATTTCGCCGGCTTCGGGAATGAATTTTTCCTTGGCCTTGGGGATGCGTTCTTCCAGGCGTTTGGCCATGGGGGCCGGGATGCGCTGCTTCGTCGTTTCCAGGCTGGTGATCTGCATTTGCCCCCAGGGCGGCAGCCCGCGCCGTCTTTCCGTGCCTTCGACGAATTTCTGGTAGCGTTCGTAGAGTTGTTTGGCGATGGTCAGGTAGCTTTCGGCGACTTCGTCTTCATCGATGGCCAGCTGGTAGTACGCGTTCATGAGGTAGCTCTGGACGGTTCCCTGGGCGGTCGGCTGGGACGCCTGTTCCATGTCTTCGGCCAGTTCCTTCAGGACGAAGTCATCCAGGTTGGCGCTGAAACGGGTGCCATAGCGCTTGTAGGTCCGCGCATGGGCCTGCATCTCGGCCGCCTTTTTCTTCTGGCCGAATTTGTAGAGGGTGACGATGGCGTCGATGAGGAAGTTGCCGTAGGCGCCGCCGATGGTGTTCTCGTCATAGGCGTCCCAGCTGTCCATGTAGGATTTGTTGACGGCGTCGACCAGGGAGATGTTCGGAGTCATTTCCAGGTGTTGGATGTCCTTGAGATAGACCAGCCGGCCGGTTTCAAAGGCCGCGCTCAGGGATTGGAAGAGCATACGGTCGCAGCTCAGGCGTTTGAATGTGTCTTTGTCGTCGGTCCATTTTTCCTTGCCGCGTTCGGCCCAATAGATGGCGTGCGCTTCGGGCAGGCGCCAGTCGAGGTCGCCGTATTTGGCGTTGAGTTTTTGCAGCCAGGCCGGCTCCAGGCGGTACTTTTGCGTCATCCAGCGATAGCGGAGGCAGATTTCCACTGTTTCCGTCAGGCCGGCCTTCTGCAGTTCGGGCAGTGTTTCCGGGGGGATGACCGCCAGGTCGCGGAATCGTTTTTCGAAGTCGGCGAAGTCCTTGTAGCCCTGTTTGGCGAGGATGGCCCAGAACTCGTTGCCACCGAGGGCGGCGCGCAGTTTGGCTTCGTTGGCAGGGGCTTTCTGCAGCAGTTCCCACTGGCCGTAATAGTCGGCAAACAGCCGGATCATTTCCTTGGCGAATTCGGTTTTGTAGTAGCGGTTGGCGTCGTCCAGGTCCTTGCCCAGCTTATGTTGGTAGATCCACCCCAGCTGCCGGAACAGCTCCGGGTCGCCCGGGTTGAATTCGAGGGCCTCGTCGCGGATCAGTTCGATGCCTCGCTTTACCCACCGCCAGCGGTCTTCGAAGCTGGTGAAGGTCACCGAGACGTTGTACGCCATGTTCCAGGCCAGAAAGGCGTGTGAGCCGGTGAAACGCGGCTGCAGTTTGACAATCCAGTCAGCGAGCTGGACCATTTCGAAATAATTGCCTTCATCCTGCATTTTGCTGGAACGTAGCCAGAGCCAGTCCGCCACCAGGCCGCGGAAGCCGCCGAGGGCGACGCTGGTGAAGGCGACCAGGGGCGGGGCGTTTTCCAAAGGATCCGTGTCGGTGAGCTGTTCCGTGTAACGGATGGCGTTCATGCGGCTTTGCACGACCGACAGAGACAAGCCGAGAAAGGCAAAGGCGAGCGCGAAGCCGAGGATGGGACGGGCGAAGTTTTTCATGGCTTTGGTAGTGTGTTTTCTGGGACTGTGGAGCAGCAGTGGTGCTGGTGTCGGGATGCCTTTGCCGTCCGGCCGGGGGAGCGGGCTTGGGGCACGGGGGGTGCCGTCGCGCCGGGGCTGCCGTCGCCGGCAGCCGGTCAGGCCGTTATTTTCTGATGACCGCGCCCAGTTCCCGTTTGGTGAAAATCCAGATGCCGATGGCGGCAATTA
>JAKLHU010000474.1 GCA_022709995.1 Verrucomicrobiota bacterium
GTATGTTCCACACCGAATGGACGATTGGAACCGCGGCCGGCGGCGGTTGGCGTTTTTCTTGGTCGGGTGTTGCGAGGAAGAGTTCAAGGCGAGAATCATGTCAGGTCCCGAGCGAGTTGATGTCCATACGCATGCTTTTCATCCGAAGATAGCGGAGAAGGTCCTGCATCAGCTGGAGTGTCATTATCGGATTCCGCCGGTGGGGACGGGTTTGTGGGAGGATTTGCAGCCGCGTCTGGCGCGGTGCCGGATCAGTCGGGCCTTTGTCCATTCGGCGGCCACGTCTCCGGATCAGGTCGTCCCCGCCAATCGCTGGGCGTGTTCGTTGCGGAAAAATCCGGCGCTGGTGCCGTTTGGGACGATGCATCCCGCCTACGATGGGATGTCCGAGGAGCTGGCGTATTTATGGGATCATGGCGTGCGCGGGATCAAGTTGCACCCCGACTTCCAGGGTTTTCGGCTTGACGACCCCGGGTTGCTGCCGCTGTTCGGGGCGATGGAGGGGCGGTTTACGCTGATGGTTCATGTCGGCGACTATCTGCCGCCGGCGGAGAATCCCAGTTGCCCTTGGAAAGTCGCCGCCGTCAAGCGGCGTTTCCCGCGGCTGCAAGTCATCGCCGCGCATTTTGGCGGCTATCAGCACTGGCAGTATGTGGTGGAGGCCATGGCGGGATTGGAGATTTACATGGATACTTCCAGCAGCCTGTTCGCCATTCCGCAGAATCTTCTGGAGCAGATTTTCCGGTCATTTCCGCGGCATTTGTTTTTATACGGCAGCGACTATCCGTTGTGGGATCCCGGGTCGGAGATGGCCCGGCTGCAGGAGCGCCTGCGCTTGACCGATGCGGAGATGGAGGAGATTTTGACGAACGGGTCCAGGCTGGGCTTGTGAGAGACAGCGGCCACGGACCAGGCAAGGCGGTTGGCCACAGGCAGAAAACTGAAAAGAAGAAAGGACGACCATGAGCGCACGGGTGGCATTATTGATGGGCAGCAATTCCGATCTGCCGAAGTTGCAGGCATGCCTTGACACCTTGAAAAGTCTCGGGGTCGAGTGCGAAGTCCGAGTGATGTCGGCGCATCGGACGCCGGAAATCGTCAGCGAGTTTGCGAGCCAGGCGGAACAGCGTGGCTTGGAGGTCATCATAGCGGCGGCCGGCGGGGCGGCGCACCTGGCCGGCGTCGTCGCCGCGCATACGATTTTGCCGGTGATCGGCATTCCGGTCGAGGGCGGGGCCCTGAATGGGCTCGACGCCTTGCTGTCGACAGTGCAGATGCCGGGCGGCATCGCCGTGGCGACGGTCGGGATTGGCAGCGGCGGCGCGACCAATGCGGCGTTGCTGGCGGCGCAGATTCTGGCTCGGAAAGACCCCGCCGTGCGCGAAAAACTCCTGGCGGACCGCGCCAAGCGCCGGCAGAAAGTCGTGGAAGCCGACCAGGAATTGCGCGGTCGCTGAAAAAAATGGCCCGTCTGGCTGCCAGTGGCGGCAGCGGGCGAGGAGCAGTATGGACATGGTGAGAAGCCGACAGACGTGGACGGCCCGGCTGGGCCGGCAAGGGTGGTTCTGGGCGTTGGTGCTTTCGGGAGCCATGGTCAGCGCACAGCTGACCACTCCCATCCGCCTGCCGGAAAAGGCGGCCACGCCGGCGCCCCGCGCTGGCGCCGAAGCCGTTGGCCAGGCTCAACCCACCGAGGCCCGGACAACAGCGCCGGCAGCGGCGGACTCGGCGGCAGCGGCGGACTCGGCGGCAGGGGCAGCGGCCAATGAACCGGGCGCGGCCGGGGTCGCGTTGGGTGGCGCCGCCGGCATGGGGCGTGTAGCCGGTGGTCTGCTGCAATTGTCGCAGGCCTGCCAGGCGGCCGCCGATGCCGGCGGCGCTGCGTCCGCGCCGGCTTCGGGCGGTTCGACGCCGGTTCAGCGGGTGACGGTTGCCGATGTCGGCATCGAGGTGCTGCGGGTGTTGTCCGAGCATGGCCTGGCGCCCGAGTTGAGCGAGGCCGCCCAAGATGAGTTCGTGCGTGGGTTGCTGGCCTTGACCGGCACCAGGGCGATTTTGGAAGACACGCTCCCGGCGGTCATCGGTCCTGGTGAAAGCCGGGCCGGCGGTTGCGAGAAAAGCGTGATCGGGGCCGGGAATGACTTTGTGCTGTTGCGGGTGTGGCTGGTCGACGCCGCCTGCGTCGAGCAGCTGCGGCGGCTGCAACCAGAGGTGCGCCAGGCGAAGAGCAAAGGCGTTGTCCTGTCGTTGCTGGGGGGGAGCGGCGCCGATCCCGCCGCGGCGGCCGCGTTTGCCGCCGTCGTTCGGGAGATGGCGTTGCCAGTCGTGGTTTTGGTTGACCATATGACCAACGGCAGCGCCGAGGCGCTGGCCGGACAATTGCGCCAAAACGGCGCTCTTTTGATTGGGGAAAAGACGCATGGCTTGCCCGGGCCGACCCAGGTCGTCACCCTCCTGGGGGGCCATCGGCTGCTGGTCCCCGCGGCCGCGGTCGCGGGTGCGACG
>JAKLHU010000475.1 GCA_022709995.1 Verrucomicrobiota bacterium
ACGATCCATTCTTTCTGGCCGCTCATGCCGCCGATCATCTGGGCGGCGAGGGTGCGGCCGTGAAAAGCGCCTTCGAACGAGACGATGACATGTTTTTTCGGACCGTACTTGCGCACGCCATAGGTCCGGGCCAGCTTGACGGCGTTTTCCGTCGCTTCGGTGCCGGCGGAGAGGAGGAAGACCTTGTCCATGCCGGCGGGAGCGGTGCTCGCCAGCAGTTCGCACAGCTCGGCCCGGCCTTCATGCGGGAACACGTAGGTGGCCAAAAGCGGCTTGTCAATCACGCGGCGCAGCGCGGCGCGAATTTCGGGATGGCCGTGGCCGGCGTTGGTGATCAGGACGCCGCTGGACCAGTCAAGCCACTTGTTGCCCCAGCGGTCGTAGACGTTGACGCCCTCGGCCCGGTCCCAGATCACCGGCGGCTGGCCGGACATGCTGATCGGCTCGTGCGCGTTCAGCTTCGCAAACACGGGCAGCGATTCCGGAACCGGAATCTGAGTTGCGATCGTGCGATATTTGGTGTTGACCAGGGGAACCGTCTGCGGAGTCAAATTGTACTTGTGAGCCATGACCTAAGCCTTTCAGTAGAACGAACCGGAGTAGTGTTGGAAAGACGCGAACGGCATCTTTCCGAATTGCAAAAAAAATTATCAAGACTATAATCTAAATATGACAAAAAACAATACCGGCGGCGCAAGATCATCGGGTTTCCCGCCAGCGACGGCCGGGCCGCGGCTCCCCTGACGGCGCCGTCGGAACGGCTCGCCGTCACTCTTTTCGCCTCTCTTGTTGCAGGACAGTCTCATTCATGCGCATCCTCTGGTCTGAATACCGCGATCCGGCCGCCAATGCCGCCTTGGAAGAGCAGCTGTATCGGGCGGACGCCGGCAGCGGACCGGTTCTGCTGTTCTATCACAATGACCACGCCGTGCTTTTCGGCCGCAACCAGAATCCCTGGCAGGAATGCCATGTCTCGTGGTGTCGGCGCGAGGGCATTGCCCTGTTGCGCCGCCTCTCCGGCGGTGGCGCCGTGTACCACGACGCCGGCAATCTCAACTACGCGTTCATCCTGCCGCGGGCGGCGTATGACCCGGATCGCTATCTGGGCCTGGTCATCGCCGCCCTGCGCCAGGCCGGCTTGCCAGCAGTGTCGCAATCGCCGCATTTCAGCCTCTGGTGCGGCCAGCGCAAAATCGCCGGCACGGCTTTTGCCTTGAACAGCCGCACGGCTCTTCTGCACGGATGCATACTCGTGCACACCGACCAGGGGCGCCTGCGCGCCGCCCTGCAAACCCCGCCGGGATGGGAATGCCAGAGCAGCGGCGTCGCCTCGGTCCGGGTCCCGGTGACGACCATGGCCGAGCATCTGCCCGGCATCACCACCACCGCCGTCGCCAGGCTCATCGCCGAACATGCCCAGGAAGGAAAAAACGCAACCGCCATGGAAATCATCCCCGCCGACAGCCGCGACGTCGACAGCGCCTTCCTGGCTTTCCGGGACAAATTCCGCAGTGACGCCTGGACGTACGAGCGCACGGCGGACTTCACGTTGAAGATTCCGTGTCCGCACGGCCTGTTGAACCTCGGCATCACCCAGGGCCGCATCCGCCGCGCCGTTCTGCACAGCAGCAGCAGGATCACCGACCTGCCGATGCTGCAGGGCTGTCCGCTGACCATCCCCGAGGACCAGCTGTTAGCGCTGGTCAAAGCCATCTAAACCGCAAGGCTCAGTTTATCGCCAAAGGATCCACGCCATGCCCAACGTCCTGCTTCTCACCGGTTCGCCGCGCCCGCACGGCAGTTCCTCCACCCTGGCCGAAATCGTCCTGGAGGGGATGCGGGAGGCCGCCGATATCCAGGTGGAGCGCGTCGACACCGCCCGCCTCGAGAACAAGCACCGCGGCTGTTCCTCCTGCTATGGCTGCCAGCCGGCCAAATTCCGCTGCATGATTCACGACGCAACGGCCCGGCTCATCAACCGGGTGCCGGAATTCCAGGTCATCGTCCTGGCCACGCCAATCTACTTCTTCAACCTTTCGGCCCAGCTCAAGGCCTGCACCGACCGTTTCATGGCCTTGTGCTCGTATGACGACCAGGGCCAGGTCATCTCGCCGCTGCGGAAAATCCACCTGGCCGCCGTCGTCACCTCCGAAGGAGACGCCGCGACCAGCGGTCTGGAGGTCGTCCAGCTCTGGCTGAAACAACTGAGCGACTTCACCGGCACGGCGCCGATTCCCATCCTGCATCAGGGACATTGCGGACGCGACGCCGGGCCGACCCTGCGCGACGCCGAACTGCGGACCCGCGCCCTGGCCTTTGGACGCGACTTGCTCGCGTGACGCGGGCCGGCGGCTATTTCGACAGGGCGTCGAGCATCTGTTCGCGCCAGGCATCGAGAGCCGCCTGGCTTTCCGCCTCGTGCAGTTCCAGGAGGGCCTCGTCCCGAATCAGGTCATGGCCTGGCGTCTTCTGTTCCAGCAGGTGGATCATGGCCACGTCTT
>JAKLHU010000476.1 GCA_022709995.1 Verrucomicrobiota bacterium
CCTTTGTCGAAAGATTCATCCGCAGATGGCACCGACGGCGCGGATTTTCCAGGCTCGCCGTGCTTGCGCGCCTGGACAATCTGCGCTCATCAGCGTAATCCGCGGATATAACAAAAGGGGTTGCTGCCGATACTCACGTCATGGGCCTTGGCGCCATGCCCTTGCCGAAGCGCAAGACGCTTGGCAGGGGACTGTTTGGATGGCCTTTGTGTTAATAGTGTCGCCAGCCCATGGAGCGGTCCAGGAAGACGTGTTCGCCGGGGATGTCCTGGTCGGCGCGGCGCAGGTCGCCGCTCGTGGTCAGGATTTCGCGGTCGTCGTTGTCCCGGGCCCATTGGCGCAGGTAGTCGCGCAGGTGGCGGCGGGTGCTGTCGTGGGCGGAGTCGGCGGCGAGGTTGTTTTGTTCGCCCGGGTCGTTGTTCAGGTCATAGAGTTCTTCGATGCCATTGCATTCATTGTAGACGTACTTGACGCTCTGGTTGGCGATCATGTATCCCTGCATGGGCGAGCCGTTGTAATAGGAGACGGCATAGGGCCGCGCCTGTTTTTGACTTTGGCCGGTCAGGCGAGGGGTCAGGTCGGCGCCGTCGATGGCATGGGAGAGGGGGATACCGGCCAGGGCGGCCAGAGTGGGGAAGATGTCCTGGGTGCCGGCCAGGTCGTCGAGCACGGCGCCGGGCGGGATGAGGCCGGGGGCGGAGAGAAGCATGGGCACGTTGACGCTGCCGCGGTAGAAGCAGCTTTTGGCCCAGAAGCCGAAGTCGCCGGTCATGTCGCCGTGGTCGGCGGTATAGAGGATGATGGTGTTGTCAAGCTGGCCCTGGTCGGCCAGGCAGGCGAGAATCCGGCCGATCTGCCGGTCCTGGAAAGTCACCAGAGCGTAGTAGTAGGCCTTGGCCACCCGGTGCATCTCCGGCGAGAATTTGTCCCAGCCGTGGGTGATTTGTTCGATGAATTTGCCGGGGGCATGCGGCAGCGCGTCGTGTTTTTGCAGCGGGGCCGGGATGCTGCGCGGGTCGTAGAGGGAGCAGAGTTCGGCCGGCGGGTCATAGGGCGCGTGTGGCTTGGGGAACGACGCGAACAGGAAGAAGGGCTGGTTTGGGTGGAGGCGGCGGTGCTCCTGCAGGTAGTCGATGGCGCGGGTGGCGACATAGGCGTCGACACAGTGTTCCGGCGGCAGGGGTGATGGCGCCGGGTGGATGTCGTTGTTGCCGATGCCGTGGGCGCGCGAGAATCCGCCCCAGCCGACGGTCTTGAGATAGTCGTGATAGTCTTCCAGGCCGGGCGTCTGTCCGGTCGGGTCATAGAGGCCGATGATGCGTCCTGATTCCGCCAGCGAGACCTGGTCATAGCCGTGCGTGGTGCGCGGCGCTCCCGGTTTGGCGTAGGGCACAAAATGGAGTTTTCCGGCCGCGTAGGTCTGGTAGCCGTGGTCATGGAAATACCTGGGCATGACGACCTGGTCGGCCTTGACGGCTCCGGAATTGCGTTTGTCGCCGGTGCAGCGGTGGGGGTAGTTGCCGGTGATCATGGTGGCGCGGGCCGGAACGCAGACCGGGTCGACCGAGAAGGCGTTGGTGAAGCGGGCGCCCCTGGCGGCGAGGCGGTCCAGGTGCGGGGTGTGGATGACGTCGTTGCCGGCGCAGCGCATGGCGTCGCCGCGCATCTGGTCGGCGCAGAGAAAGAGGATGTTGGGTTTCGGCATGGCGTGACTTTTTGGCGTTTGTTTTATAGTGGACGGCTGAATTGGTCGATGATGTTGCCTTGCCGATCGATGGCGGTCAGGGCGAAGGCGCCGGCGGCGATTTCGACGTGGCAGAAGTGCAGGACGTTGGCGGCGGCCTGTTCGAGGGGATTGGCGACGACGCCGGGCGGATAGGCGTACAGTTCGCCGGCGCCGCCACTGGTGACGAAGGTTGTTTGCGAGGGCGGGTGGAAGCTGCGCTCATAGGTGTGGAGGTGGCCGCCGAAGTCGGCCAGGACGAGACCGGGGAAGTCGGCGGCCAAGGGCGGGATGACGGTGTCCTCGGCCGCCCAGGACGCTGCCGTCGAGGTGAAGCAGGCGCAATGATGGGCGATGACGACGCGGCGGCCGGCGGCAGCGGCGGCCTCCAACTGCTGCCGCAGCCAGGCGACGCGTGGTCCGTCCGGGGCCAGCGTGGCCGCGTCGGGGTAGTTCAGCAGAAGCAGACGAATCGGGCCCTGGTCGAAGACGTCGTTGTTGCCGGCGCCGTCGCCGAGGCGGCGGTCGTAGAGGGCGGTGTCATTGTCGCGGTCAAAGGGCCGCGCGTGCCGGCGGTAGTCGTGGTTGCCGGGCGTCGGATACAGGGCCGTGTGGTCCAGCAGCGGCCGCGCCAGGGCAAAAAAATGGTCGAACAAGTCTTCGGTGGCCGCACTGGCGAAGTCGCCGAGGCCGACCGCGAAATCCGGCCGGGTGGCGGCGGCTCCGCGCATGATTTCCGCCAGAGCGCCGTGGTTCTGCGGGTCGCCGAAGACG
>JAKLHU010000477.1 GCA_022709995.1 Verrucomicrobiota bacterium
GAAGAATCCAACGCAATCATTTGCAAACGGCCCCGGTCGGGGTAAATTATTTTCCATACATGATGCGGGTGTAGCATAATGGTAATGCACTGGCTTCCCAAGCCAGCTACGTGGGTTCGATTCCCATCACCCGCTCCATTTGCTTTCTGGCCATGTCCGGTGCGCCTTCGCGC
This sequence comes from Verrucomicrobiota bacterium, assembly GCA_022709995.1. Lineage (GTDB taxonomy): Bacteria > Verrucomicrobiota > Lentisphaeria > Oligosphaerales > Oligosphaeraceae > JAAZKI01. The sequence continues at coordinate 174 of JAKLHU010000477.1, forward strand.
CGGACATGGCTTTTTTTACGCCCTGCCAGAGGCCGTCCAGGCGGCGTAACTGCCGGAAGGCAACGGCAATGCCCCCGGCAGAGCCTCGATGACCATCTCCCCGGCCTCCAAACTGCCGCCGCCGGCAATCTGACTGACAAGATGCTGCAACACCAATGGCGTATACCCAGGGGTATGGCAGGACAAAAACACAAAGACCGGCTCCGGCGCCAGCACCTGCCAGCACAACCCCAGCAGTTCCAGAAGATTGTCATCAATCTTGAACAATTCCTGGTTGGCGCCGCGGCCAAAGCTGGGCGGGTCCAGGACGATGCCGTCATAGCGACGGCCGCGACGCGCTTCGCGCTGCAAGAACTTGCGCACGTCGTCGACGATCCAGCGGATGGGCGCCTGGCCAAGGCCGTTCTCCTCGGCGTTGTGATGGGCCCAGTCGACCATTTTGCGGGCAGCGTCCAGATGACAGACTTCGCAGCCGGCCTTGGCCAGAGCCAACGTCGCGCCGCCGGAATACGCAAACAGATTGAGGACGGAAAGCGGCCGGCCAACGCCGGCAATGACCCGCGCCATCCACTGCCAGCCCAAGACATGCTCCGGAAAAACTCCGATATGACCGAAATCGGTCGGCCTGACCTGGAACCGGAGGCCACCGACCGCGCAGATCCACGATTCGGGCAATGGCCGGCGAAACTCCCACCGGCTCCCCTGCTCACGCGTAAAAAAAGCGTCGGCTTTCGACCACTCCGCCGGAGTTAATGCCGGCCGCCATACCGCCTGGGCGCAGGGCCGGTCCAAAACATGCCTGCCAAAACGCTCGAGCTTGCGGCCGGCGCCAGTGTCGAGAAGCGCGTAGGACAATTCTTCACCCATGGATATTCGCTGCTTTCCTGCTGAGTGGACAGTGGACTGTGAACGTCAATGGACGTCAGTGGACGTTAGTAGACTATGGACGAGTGGACGTCATGGGCCGCGGGCGGTGGATGGTAGAGAACTGGATGGGAAACGACTGCCACGGTACGGCAAAGACCCGGATGGGCCGTCGAAGTAGGTGCGGCGCGCCGGACGAAGCCCGGTCGCTGCACCCCAGGGCAGTTTCTCCCTCGGGGCAGCCTCGCCGGTTACTCTCCGACCGCGCAATCGGTCAGCCATTGAGAATTAAGCGATAGAGGAGTCAACGCTTGGGCACCTCAGGGCCAGAGGCGCCACCTTGGCGCGCCAAGCCACCAGGACCGCCATTATCAAAGGCTGACAGCTTGCGCCTGGTTTCAAATATCTGTCAGGTAAGAATTGCATTCAGGCGAAATCAGGTTATGTTTTCCACCGCTTCCCCATCGCTTGCAAGGCTGAACCACCACTCGGACGCGCCGCTGGCGGCCAGCCCGCAGGCCATGCCCTTGGGAAGCGCTGGCAAAGAAAGACAACATAACATAATGATGCCGATGATACATATCCAGCCCCGGCCGCTCAAATAACCCCCGGATCGACCGCCATGCGCCCTGTTTTCGCCCTTGTCGCTCTTGCCGCAACATTCCTGGCCACGGCCGGGGCGGCGCCGCTGCCGATTGCCCGCAACGGCGCCGCGCAAGCCGCCATCTTCCTTTCCCAAAACCCACACCCGACCGAACAGTTCGCCGCCGATGAACTGCAGCTCTGGGTGCAGAAAATATCTGGCGCGGTCCTGCCGGTCGTGACGGCAGGCGCGGACGACCCGGGTCTGCCGACTCGACTGATTCTGGGAACAGCCGCCGCCCAAGACTTCAGCGACGACCTGCAGCACCTGGCCGGATCCGACGGGTGCGCCGTCCGCACCCGAGGTGCGGCCATACATCTCTTCGGCGCCATTCCCAAAGGCACCCTTAACGCCGTCTATACGTTCCTTGAACACAACAGCGACATCATCTGGCCGCGGGCTCGCCATGTCGTGTTCAGTCCCAATCCCGACCTTTCAGCCACCGCCACCAACCTTATGGACCGCCCCGCGTCAACCTGCCGCGGCTGGGGCTTCACGGTGGCCGGCGTCAAGGAACCCGACTTCCTCTGGCAAGTCCGCAACCGGAACAATTTCGGCGGCCAGAACCGCGGCCCGAACCACGAGCAATACGGCCTCTTCCAGGAAACCGGCGGACATAACTTTTCCAAAATGATCCCGGCCGCCACCTACTGGGACAGCCATCCGGAATTCTTTCCGGTCGTCAATGGCCGCCGAACCGCCACCGCCGGATGCCTCTGCCTCAGCGCCCCCGGACTGCAAGCAGCCTTTACCGAAAACGTCCTGGCCAAAATCGCCGAGGCGCCCGGTCTGAGCCGTTTTGTCC
>JAKLHU010000478.1 GCA_022709995.1 Verrucomicrobiota bacterium
ATGTACAGGCAGCTGTCGCGCACCACCACGTTCTCCGGCTCGTGGGTGTAGTACTGCAGCTCCTCGTTGCCCCAGCCGGGCACCCAGGCATGGTTGCGGTAGTCGTAGAAGCCGTTGCCGAGGTCGAAGTCCCACTTCGTCCGGTCCAGGCTCTCGCCGTCGAATTCATCATGCCAGACCAACTGCCAGTTCTTGCCGGCTGGAAGCAGGCTGTCCACGTGCTTGACCATTGTTTGCTCCTTCACTTCACTGCATGGCATTATCGTCCTGCCCGCCGCGCGACGGCCCTATCGACCGCGCGACCCGGGCGGTCGTCATCCGAGTTCGATCTGCTCCCGCATATAGCCGCGGGCTCGTAGGCTATGCGTCGCCATGACGATGGTGACGTGCTGCTCCTGATTCAGTTCCCGCAACAGTTCCAGCAGAACGGTCGCCCGGCCGGCGTCCAGCTGCCCGGTCGGCTCGTCCGCCAGCACCAGCGCCGGACACATCACCAGCGCCCGCGCGACCGCCACCCGCTGCCGTTCGCCACCGGAAAGCTGCTCCGGAAAATGGTTGGCCTTGCCGTCCAAACCGACCAGCTCCAGCAAGCGCCGCGAGCGCTCCGTGCATTCCTCGCCGGCCGCCACTCCCGGCACGGCCACATTCTCCAACGCCGTCAATTGCGGCAGCAGACGGTGCTCCTGGTACACAAAGCCGATGTTCCGCAAACGGAAGTCGCGGGCGGCCTCGCCGCCCAGCTGGTCGACCCGCACGTCGTTGATCCAGATCTCCCCGGCTGTCGGCGACTCCAGCGCCGCCAACAGGCGCAGAAGCGTCGTCTTGCCGCTGCCGGATGGGCCGGTCAAAGCCAGGCTGCCGCCCGACGCCAGCTCAAACGACAGCCCGCCAAACAGCGCGACATCGCCGTCACCGTGCGGAAATACCTTGCGCAGTTCTTTCACCCTCAGACCCATCAATCCACCTCCGCCCAAATCAGATTGACACGCCAATGCCCTAACTGCCCATCCGTGTCCATCGGTGTCCATCTGTGGTTCAAAATCTTCCCCTATCACTGCACCTGCGCCGCGATCAAGGTCCCATCCAGGGCCACGAAAACGACGTGCCGGGCGCCGACGATTAGGCCCTGGTCGCAGTCGCGCTGAAAATGGCGCAGTTCAGCGACCGTCGCTGTGTCATCAACGGCAAACCGCAGCAAATGGCCATCCGCGGTGACGCCATACGCCACCGGGCCGCGTCCGCCCGCCACCGGCGTGACCGCCACGCCGCCCGTCACGTCGCGCTGCCACCTGCCGCTCTCCGGCCAATAGGCATGGACCAAGCCGGCGGAGGTCGTCATGACCACGGCCGAGCCGACGATTGCCGGCGAGCTGACGTAGTTATCTTCGCTTGGCACCCGCCAAGCCACCGCCCAGGACGCCGCGTCGACCGCGACCAGCTCGCCGTCATGCGTCAAAGCAAGGCATAGCCCGCGGTCGAGGACCGGCGTCTCCGGAATCGGCGACCCGAGGTCAAGGCTGGCCAGCTCGCGGCCGTCCGCGGCCGACAACTTCACCAGCTTCCCTTCGCAGTTGCCGATGATGAGCCAGCCTTTTTCCGCCGCCAACACCGGCCGGCCATTGATGTAGCCGCCGGTTTCCCGGTGCCAGCGCTCCTGCCCGTCCCCCAGCCCGACGGCATACAGGACCTGGTCATAGGACCCAAAGATGACGAGGTCGCCGTACACGGCCGCCGCGCCTTGAATCTGGTCACCGGTCTTGAACTGCCAGCGAAGCTGCCCGCTGCGCGTGAAGCAATGCATGACGCCGCCTTCGTCGCCGACCAGCCAGAGATCATCCCCGGCCGGCGTCGGCGCTGCCGCTATCGGCGCGGACCCGAGCGCGACGTCGCTCCTCTTCGGCTGCCCCGAACCATCCCCAAACTCCCAAAACGCCACCCGCCCCTGCGCATCGCCGACCACGACAAGCCCATCCGCCTCCGACAGCCACGGCGTCCCCAGACCAACCGCGCCTTCCTGTTCCAGCAGCACCCGCACCGCCGGCGCCGGCGAAACGGGCGAAGCGGTCTCGTCGGTCGCGGCCGGCCGCAGCAGCCACCAGGCCAGCCCCGCCGCCACAACGGCGGCGCCGCACCAGATCATGACCAGCTTCTTGTCCATCCCTTGCTTCATCTCCCCCCCGGCCCCGAACCGCCGGCCATGCCCGCCGGGCCTCAAAACGTCCACTGCCAGTAACGCTCAAACGCCGTGCTGACAAGGCGATCGCCCAGAATCTTCTTCAGCAGAAAACCGTCCAACGGCAACCGCGGCCCGATGAATTTCAGGGCTTCGGCCGGCGTGTCGCCGTTCAGCATCTTCCAGTAATTGGCCTTGGCCACGACGTTCTCCCGCCACCTCTCCGCAAACTCGGGCACGGTGTTCCGGAAGCAGTCCAGGGCGGCATGAGCCCGCCGCATCGTCTCCTCGTCGGTCTTGACCAGCAT
>JAKLHU010000479.1 GCA_022709995.1 Verrucomicrobiota bacterium
CAACATCCTGCTGGCGCGCGGCTACTCCGTGCTGCAGGCGATCACGATGGCCGGCCGACAGCGCCTGCGGCCGGTGATGATGACGACCCTGACCACGATTTTCGGCATGCTGCCGATGGCCATGTCGCAATCGACCGGTTCAGAACTCTGGTCGCCCCTGAGCATCGCCATCATTGGCGGCCTGAGCATCTCCACGCTGGTGACGCTGGTGTTCATCCCCATTCTCTACAGCCTGGTCGCCAAGCCCCGCAAAAACGCCCCCGCCCCCGACGCCGTCCCCGCCGCCGTCTAATGCCACCACGCCTGGGAGTTGCCGCCATGTCGCTGAAAATGATCATGATCGTGTTTAATATTTCCATCCAGGAAGAAGTTTTGGAAGTCGTGCAAAACTGCGGTGTGACCTGCTACACCCGCTGGCCGCGCGTGGTCGGAAAAGGCAAGACCACGGGGCCGAAACTCGACGACAACGTCTGGCCCGGCGCCAACTCCGCCCTCGTCACCGTCATCGGCGAGGATGAGGCGGCCGACCTGATGGCAGCCATCCAGAAACTGCGCGATGACATCGGCGCCCATGAAGGCGTCAAGGCATTCCAAATCCCAGTCGAGAAAATGACCGGCGACGTGTGAAGACGGAAAGCTGGCGGCCGCCGAGGTGACACGGGACAGGTGACACGGGAGAGGTGACACGGGAGAGGTGACACGGGCTTCCAGCCCGTGCACGCATTCCACTGCCACAACGCGCCTTCCGGCGCACTATTACCCGTCCACTAAAGCCCTCGAAGCCCATGCCACCACGACTCGGACCGCTGATCCGCTGGCACGGGCTGGAAGCCCGTATCACTTCTCCCGTTCCACAAATGTGCAATGCCCGACCGATGACGCATAATGTTCGGCAGCGCTCGTGCCCGGAACGGCAGACTGGCCGGAAAGGAGTATATTATCCGGCGAGGCTTTTTCTGCGTCTCCGTCGCTTGCCGGCACAACGTTTTCCAAAAACCTCAGGAGGACTACCCATGTTGCCCGTTCGTCTGACTTGTTGTCTTGTCGCCGCCGCCACCACGGTCTGCCTGGCCCAAGCCCCCCGCCCCGAACTGGTCGCCCAAGTCACGGCCCGCACCTTGGCCGAAGCCCATGCTTCCTGGTGGGGTTTCGACCGCGAGGATGCCACCGATTCTCTCCAAGCCGCCATTGATTCTGGCGTGCCGACCCTGATCATCGACAAGATGGCCTCGCCCTGGATCGTCCGTCCCCTCTTTCTGGCCAGCAACCAGACCATCATCTTCCAGGAAGGCGCCATCCTGGAAGCCAAACGCGGCGAATTCCTCGGTGTGCGGGACGCCTTGCTGACGGCGGACGAGCAAAGCAACGTCACCATCACGGCGCAAGGCCAGGGCGCCCTGCTGCGCATGCATATTGCCGATTACCACGCCGAGCCGTATCAGCCGGCCGAGTGGCGACACGGCATCAACCTGCGCAGCGTCAGCAAGGTCGCCATCTCCAATCTCACCATCGCCGACAGCGGCGGAGACGGCATCTACCTCGGCACGAAAACCCGCGGCAAATTCAACACCGACGTCACCATCAAAAACGTCGTCTGCGTCAACAACAACCGCCAGGGCATCAGCGTCATCAACGCCATCAACCTGCTGATCGAAGACTGCGTTCTCAAGGACACGGCCGGCACCCCGCCCAAGGCCGGCATCGACTTCGAACCCAATCACTTTTCCGAACCGATCCAAAACTGCGTCCTGCGCAACGTGACCGCCAGCAACAACGCCGGCGGCGGCTACATTGTCAGCCTGCACCAGCATCGGGCCCAGACGCCACCCGTGTCCGTGCGCTTCGAAAACTGCCGCTCCGTGAACGACCTGAGCAACGGCTTCATTGTCATTGCCCAGAACACCCCCGGCCAATCGGTCACCGGAACGGTCGAAATCATCCATTGCACCGTCGAGAACGCCGCCGGCGCCGGGCTGGCCATCGCCGGCAACGCCGCCCATAGCGGCCTCCAACTCCTCGTCAAGGATTCGCGTTTCGTCAACTGCGCGGACAACGACAGCCCCGGGTCGGCGCCGATCGTTTTCCGGACCAAGGGCGACGACCCGGCCGAGCCGCTCGGCGGCCTCCGCGTCACCAACCTCGAAATCGTGGATTCCCGGCCGCGCCTCCCGATCGACCTCTCCGAACATTCCCCCACCCCGTTCGGACTGGCCAAGGTCTCCGGCGAACTGACCGTGAATCAAGACGGCCAAAAAAACACCATCGCTTTGACCGACGAATGGCTGAAAACGAATTTTCCGGTGCGGACGTTCCGCTCGGTGCCCCGAGCCATGCCGGAACTGACGCGTCTGGCGCCGGCGGAGGAAACCGCCAGCCGGGACGCGACCGTCGCCCTGCCCGCCTTCAAAGCCCGCAACGCCGCCACCTACTTTCTGCATGCCACGGCCGGGCAACCCCTTGCTTTCACCATCCATCTCGGG
>JAKLHU010000048.1 GCA_022709995.1 Verrucomicrobiota bacterium
CTTCGGCGGGCAGGGCCGCCGCCGAGCGGCTGGGGATCGCGTATCCGGCCGTGATCGCCCACCGCGGCGCCTCCTATCTCGCTCCCGAAGCCACCGCCCCCGCATATATTCTCGCGCGCGATCTCGGCGCCGATTTCGCCCTTGAGGGTTTCCGCCAGGAGCGTCCGGCCTTGCCAGCGCAGGGCGCCGTCCCGGCCGATTTCCGCCTGGCGGAGAATGTCGAGGGCGCGGGCGAGGCCTTGTTCGGCGAGTTTGACGCCGTTGCGGAGGTGTTTGATTTCCGGGGCGCTTTTGCAGGCCCGTCCCGGGCTGAAGTTCGGGTTCGGGATGAGGGCGAGGCCCTGCTTGAGCAGTTCCGCCGCGAGGCCATAGGGGAAGGACGTGGGCACTTCCCAGGTGTTGACTTGCAGATGGCGGGCCATGGCGGTGATGTAGTTTGCCGCCTGGCGCCGGCCGGCGGCGCGCATGCCCCATTGCCGGGCCGCCTCCGCAAAGGTCAGCACCTGGACGCCGGGATGGCATTGCTTCGCCGCCCGGCCGACCTCGAGGACGCTGACGACGACCGTGCTCTGGTCCTTGACCGAATACCACAGGAAGGGGTCCGGGGCGGAAAAACCCGTCTCGTAAAGCAGGTCGGCGCAGCGTTCGCTGGCGGCATACAGCAGACGGCCTTTGATTTTTTTGCTGGTCATGGGGAATCCGTCGTCGCGACGTGCGGGTTGGGCGATGATGGTGCTAGTGGTGGTGGTGCGTCGCCGCGATGTCCGTCGGCGGCGCGGCGCATCTTGGCGTAAAAGCAAGGCGCGCAGTGGTCGGGGGTGGTCATTGGAGTTCGGGGCAGAGTCGTTCGAACAGTCTGGAAAAGTCTTCCGAGCCATACTTCAGGAGGCGGGAGCCGCGGGCGATTTTGCCGAGGCTGATGCCGAGGTTCCGGCTGATTTCGCGTTGTGTGCGGCCTTTGCGCAGTTGTCTGAGCAGGTGCCAGCGCAGGTGCAGTCCCTCCAGTTCCGAGGGCGTCAGCAGCCCTTCCAGGAGGACTTCCAGCTCATGCTGGTTTTGGGCCTGGCCGATGATTGCGGCGAGCTCCTGCACCCATGGCGTGATTTTCTGGTCCTGGGGCATAATGTTTCCTGGGTTGAAAAGGGATGGTCGGCAAGATTGAAGGTCAAGCTGTTGTTGTTGGTGATTCGGCTGGCTGGCTTGTTTTGGCGGAGAGGGGTGAAGGCGCTTGGGGTTGTTCGCGGCCGACCGGCCTGGCGGGCGGGCGTTCCTGTTCCCGTTGGCCCGCTTCCGCCGTTCCCTGGCGCCGGTGTTCACGTCGTTCCGGCGGCGCCGAGTTCCGGATAGGGCCAGTCCTGCAGATAGACTTTTTCGCCGTAGTGGAGCATGTCCTCCCAGAGCAGGAACATGGCGCTTTCCCGCCAGCGCGGGTGCTGGCGGAGGAAATCAAGGATCTGGCGCTGCGGCGTCGTGTCCCGCGGCCAGGCGTCAAAATCAGGCGCGCCCTTGCGCAGGAACAGGAACCACAAGCCGTCCCACCGGCCGCTGGGCCGCGGCACGCTGTAAAATTGGTTGAGAAAATGGACGATGTTGGTGTCGGCCGGCAAAGCTTGGCGGAGCTGGTTGTTGAAGAGCCAGGAGATGCTGACCAGGCCGCGCGGCAGGCTGTCGGGGAAATGTCGCGGGAAGAAGTCGAGGGCGCGCAGGATGGAGTCGCGGCAGGCTGCCGGGGTCAGGCCGCCGCCGTTGGGGATGTGCAGAGTCAGGCAGAGGTCGCCGGGTCGCAACACTTCCTGCCAGACGGCCTTGGCCAGGCGCGGGCGCCAGCGGGTGCCTTGTCCGAAGGGCGTGATGACGTTGCCGCACCAGGCGTCCTGGTCGGCCTGGAAGGAGGCGGTCCAGCCCGAGCCGGGCCGTCGTTCGGACGGGTCGGCGTAGACGGCGCCGTCGTCGGCGAACATCATGCCGTCGGGCGCCAGGGCCACGACTTGGCCGGTGGCCCGGTGGCGGTAGACGCGGGCCGGGCAGGCCTGGTTGGGTTCCAGCCAGAATTCCAGGCGTCCCAGGCGGAAGTAGCGTTCCCGGGTGTAGTGGCTGAGCCATTCCAACTGGGGGAAATCGACGCCGAAGCGGCCGTTGTGGGCGCCGCTGTAGTAGGGCACGGATTCGACCCGGGCCTGCTGCACGGTCGAAGCCGTCACCGCCGCCGGGATGCCCAGGCGGCGGTGGTGCGCCTGGGTCAGCGGGATGCCGGCCAGGGCGACCAGGTAGTAGAAAAAGCCGGCCCGGTCGCCCAGGAGGGGCTCCAGGGTCGGCCAGCCTTGCAGGCGGCGCCGTTCCGGGGACAGATAGGTGCGCCAGTAGGCCTGCCAGAGCAGCCGCACCAGGGCCGGGTCGCGCCGGACCTGGTCGGCGACCTGCGCGCAGGCCGCGTCGTGGGAGTCGTCGAAACCGCCGTCGATGCGACTGCGCCGCCAGACGTCGTCCTGCAGGAAGTCCGGGATGGCCGCCGGCTGGGAGACGCCGCCCAGGTCCCAGCGCCAGCCCAAATCGTCCGGGTCGAGGCCGCATTCGCCGACCCGCTGCCGGATTTGCTCCGGGCTCAAGCTCGCGCTCGGGGTCAAGCTCGGACCCTCGCCTCGGCTCGCGGTCGTGCTCGTGCTCTGAACGGCGGGAGTGGCCATGGCGCTCCTTGTCCTTACTTTGCGTAGTCGACGGATCGCGTTTCGCGGATGACGGAGACGCGCACCTGGCCGGGATAGCGCATTTCCTTTTCGATCCGCTCGGCCATTTCCCGGGCCAGGACCGCGGCCCGGTCCTCGCTGATCTTTTCCGGCTGCACGATGACGCGCAGTTCGCGCCCGGCCTGAATGGCAAAGCAGTTTTCCACTCCGTCGAAGGAGTTGCCGATGGTCTCCAGTTGTTCGAGCCGTTTCAGGTACAGCTCGGTCGTCTCGGAGCGGGCGCCGGGCCGGCTGGCGCTGAGCGTGTCGCAGATCTGCACCAGGATGGCCATGAGAGTCGTTTTTTCGACTTCCTCGTGATGCGCGGCGACCGCGTTGACGACATCTTCCTCTTCGCCGGCGCGTTTGAGCAGGTCGGCGCCGATGCCGGCGTGGGTGCCTTCGACTTCATGGTCGACGGCTTTGCCGATGTCGTGCAGCAGTCCGGCCCGGCGGGCCTTGCGTTCGTCCAGGCCGACCTGGGAGGCGATGGCGCCCATCATGTTGGCCACTTCGATGGAATGCATCAGCACGTTCTGGGAGAAGCTGTAGCGGTATTTCAGGCGGCCGAGCAATTGGACGATGTTCTGGCGGAGGCGGGTGACGCCCAGCTGGGTCACGGCGTCCTGTCCGGCCTTGGTGATTTCGGCCTCGACGTCCCGCCGGACCTTGGTGACGATTTCCTCGACGCGGGCCGGGTGGATGCGGCCGTCGGCGACCAGACGTTCCATGGTGATGCGGGCGACTTCGCGGCGGACCGGGTCAAAGCAGGAGATGACGACGGCCTCGGGGGTGTCGTCGATGAGCACGTTGACGCCGGTGGCGGCCTCGATGGTGCGGATGTTGCGGCCCTCGCGGCCGATGATGCGGCCTTTCATCTCCTCGTTCGGCAGGGGAATCGTCGAGGTGGTGCGCTCATACGCGCAGTCACCGGCATAGCGTTGCATGGCGGTGATCATGATTTCCTGGGCGTCTTCGGTCAGGCGCTGCTTGTTTTCCTCCTGGTAGCGCCGGATGAGGACGCCGCGTTCCCCCTCCAGAGATTCCTCCAGGCGCTGCAGCAGCAGGTTGCGGGCGTCTTCCTGCGACAGGCCGGCGACTTTTTCCAGCTCCAGCATCTGCTGGTTGATTTTGGCGTCGAGAGTGTCCTGCTTGGCCTTCAAGGAGTCGGTCTGGGCGCGCAGGTCCCGGTCGCGGCCTTCGAGCTCTTCCGAGCGCCGTTCCAGGGTCTCCAGCTTTTTGTCGACATTGTCCTCTTTCTGGGTGAGGCGTTCTTCGATTTTCTGGAGTTCCTTGCGGCGCTGGCGGGTGGATTGTTCAAATTCGTCGCGGGAGGCGATGAGTTCCTCTTTGGCTTTGAGGCGTGCCTCCTTGATGATGCTTTCGGCTTCCAGGGAGGCTTTTTGCTTCAGCAGTTCGGCTTCTTCGCGGGTCTGGTTGAGGATGTCGTCTTCGAGGCGGGCGCGGTTCTTGTTCTGGATATGCTTGGCAAACAGGACGGCGCAGAGGATGGCGAGGATGACGGTCAGGACGGCGAGGGAGAGCGTGAGGACTGTTCCTCCGGTCATCGCCAGGGGTGGGAGGATACAGCTGTACACATCAATAGAATGCATGCGGGACACTTCCTTTCTGGGCCCCCAATGGGCTTTTCTCATTCACAGACAATCACTTGTGATTCCGTGACGAGCATGTCCATCCGGATGTCATGCGGGCTTGTCGGCATGGCTTCGACGATTTGGCAGTCGTTGGCCACGCCGATCTTGGCGCCGTCGGCGCCGGCCAGGAGCCGGTCGTAGAAGCCGGCGCCGCGGCCGAGCCGCCGCCCGTCCCGAGTGAATGCCACTCCGGGGATGAGCCACGCATTGACCAGGTCTTTGCCATAAGGCGGATGGATTTTGGGGAGTTCAGGAAGGGGTTCGCGAATGGCGTAGTGGCCGATGACCAGCTGGGCCGAGAGATCGGTCACGGCGGCCAGGCCATACACGCCAGTTGTCCGGTCGAAGACGGGAAGATACAAGTCGCCCCCGGCGGCCAGCCAGTCGGCCAGAAAGCCGGTCAGGTCGGGTTCATGACCGCAGGCCATGAACCCGGCGACGCCGCTTTGGGGCCTCGGGACGGGCAGTTTTCCAAGCCGTCTGGCAATCGCCTCGCCGGCAGCGGCGGGGGCGGGCCAGGCTGACGCCGGAAGGCGCCGCAGAGATGCTCGGAGCAACTCCTTTTCGGTTTGGATTTGCCGGTCGTTCACCAGTATCCTCAAGAAACACGCATTTCAACCAACAGCTTCGCGTCAAAGTCCTGCTTGAATTCTCCGTGCACGCATGTCCTTCACGGGAATCACGTTTCTGGTTTGACGCTGACCGGCGAATCTGGAAAAAGAGCCGTCTTGCGGTCCGGTCCGGGCAGCAAGAACATCTTGCGTCGGCCGTCTCAAGAGCCGGAACTGCGCACCAGGAGGGGAAGGAAGGCAGAAGGGAATCATTCCAATGGCGTTATGTAAAAATCCCCGGTGCTGTTCTGATCGTGCTCTGCAGGCGGCGTTTTTTTTCGTCTTCGCCGGTCGTCGTCATTCCTTGCACAATGGATGCAAAAACACGCCCCTTTCGGAGCCATTGTATAAATTAGGACAATTTAGATAACTTTCAATCTGCAACCATGTGGTTTTCGGCCCAAAAAGGGTGTTTTTATCGTCTGGCGCCGAAAAAATCTTGCCCGGAGAGGTTTTTGGGCAAAGCCGCAACGGACTTGTTGAACCGCGGTTCTGGCGGTTCGGCACTCCGGCTCGTGGTTTTCGGTTCCATCTCCGGCCCTGTGATTGCGGTTGCGCTCGGCGGCTGGGGGCGGCGGCTGAGCGGTCGCCGGGGAAGGGTCAGCCGCCGTCGGCCAGCCGCCGGTAGAGGGCAGTCAGGCCGTCGATTTGCGCGTCCAGACGGAAAATTTTCCTGACCAGTGCGGCGCCGCGTTTGGCGCGTCGGCGCCGTTCGTCGTGGTTCTGGAGGACGGCGGCCAGTTGGCGGGCCAGGTCCTGGTCATTGCCGGCCAGGAAGGGCCACAGGCATTCGTGCAGTTCCGGCCGTGGCCGGTTGGCGGGGATGTCGCTGACGAGCAGGGGCACTTCGGCGGCGAGTGTTTCCAGCAGGGCATAGGACAACCCTTCGTAGCGGGAGGGAATGGCGGCCAGGTCGAAGGCCCGCGGCAGACGGGGCAAGTCCGGCACCAGGCCGGCGAAATGGACGACGGCGTCCAGTCCTTCGGCGGCGACCAGGCGGCGCAGGGACTGTTCTTCGGGGCCGGCGCCGCAGAGGAGAACGCGGAAATTCGGCGGCAGCCGGGAGGGTGTTTGCCGGAGCGCGGCAAGGGCCTTGAGCAGGCAGTCGAGGTTTTTTTGCCTGGCCAGGCGGCAAGGCACGCCGAGGACCACGCTGTCCGGGGGCAAATCCAGACGTTTCCGGGCCTCGGTCCGGTCAAGCAGGGCGCCGGCGTAGTCATCGGGAAGGCCATTTTCGCAGACCAGGCATTGGGTGGCCGGGAGGCCCAGGAGCATGGCGTCGTCGTATTCCGCGTGGGACACCAGGGCGTAGCAGTCCGTCCATCCGGCCAGGAGCCGTTCGCCGAATTTCAGGGCGAGGCGTCGGCCGTCGCCGCCGGGCGTCAGGCCAAAGGCGTGCGGGGAATAGACGATGGCGGGCGGCCGGTTGCGCCGGCGCGCCAGCCGTCCGGCCAGGCCGGCCCGGGCGGCATGCAGGTGCAGGATCCGTGGCTGCCATCGTTGGATCAGCGCGTGCAGGCGTAGTGTCGCCGCCAGCAGGCCGGCGCCGGGCGCGAACGCCAGCGCCGGAAGCAGCCCCGCCGCGAACTGCTTCATCGCCAACGTGTGGAAGCCATCCTCCAAGCGCCGGCCGAAGGCGAACAGACCGCAGGTCAGGCCTCGCTCGGCGAGCGCCGGCAGGACCAGCTCAAGATGACGGGCGACGCCGCCGCCAGCGGCTTCGGTCACGTGCAGAACATCAATCCGAGGTATTTTTGCTGAGGTCATGGCTGCCTGTTTGGACCGGACGGAGCAGCGCCGGCCAGGAGAAAATCACCTTCGGCCTGGCGCCGCATGGGCGGCCAGACCCGATTCAGACTCGATATCGACGCCCATCCGCACCTCGATCCGCCGGCGCTGGCGCCACTTTCGAGGCACCCCCGCAAAAAAATCGCCGGGCGGAAACATTTGTTTCAAATAAATGTTTTTATCTTCAGTTTATTGGTTGGATGAACGCGGTTGGGATATAGTGATAGGGTAGCGGGCAAGGCCGCGGTTCGCTTTCGGGATGGTTGGTTCGGTTTTGATCGTTGTTCACGATGCCAGTCAGAGAGAAAAGAAGGATTTTGCTCCAGTTGTTCATCGGGGGAGATAACGAATCAGGAAGTCAGCAGATTTGAAAGGAAGGTCAACATGAAAAAAATGAACAGTCTCATCATCGCAGTGGTTTTGGTCGGTGTTTTCAGCACGGCGTGGGTACAGGCCGGTTCGTCCTCGTGGGGTAAGGCCCTTATTGTTGGCACGTTGCTGCATGTTTTGCTGCCACCGCCGCCAGTGGTGGTTGTCAATCCGCCGCCGCCGCCGGTCGTGGTGCATAGGGCGCCGGTCGTGGTGTATCCGCCGGTGGTGCATCGACCGCCCGTGGTGGTGTATCCCCAGGTCCGCGTCATCCGTCCGGTGGCGCCGGTTGTCGTGTATCCATCCCGGCATGATTCTTATTGTGGCGATTTCCGGGGTGACGGCCGCCATTCCTCCACATCGCGCGGACATGATTATCGCCACGGCTCTTCGAACCGCCGTAGTTACCCGCAAGGCTCCGGCGCCAGCCATGATCGCCGGCGCTGAGCCGGAGTCCTGGCCAGAGAGTGCGCCTGGACCGTAACGAGGCCATTACCGAAAATCCGCTGTCCAGTCAGTCTGGGCGGCGGATTTTTTTGTGTTGCGGCAGGGGGGAGGTGACATGGGCTTCCGCCCATGCTCGCCAACCATTGAGAAACATCTTATATGGCAACACATTGAGTCATCGTCGCGCCGCCCCGGAACCGGATCGCCCCCGTCGCCACGGTCGGAGATCTCCCGTCCATGCCGTCCGAGCGATTGATTACTTTGGAGTAAGTGCGACGGCCCCGCCCGGGCTTTTGCCGCTCCGGGGCTGCCTGAAATAACCCCGCGGCGCCATTAGCGCGAGGGATGGCGATTTTGATATATAAAGATGGTCGTGGGTGGCTTGTATTTATGGAAGGGCAGGTATATACTGGAAAGAGTGGCTTTGACAGGGAGGGATTTTCCGGAGGGTGCACCGCCTTTTGATGGTTAACCAGAAGAAGGAAAAGAGTCTGTCATGAAACACAAAAGGGCCTTTACGCTGATTGAGCTGCTGGTCGTGATTGCAATTATTGCGATTCTGGCGGCGATGCTTCTCCCCGCTCTTTCCAAGGCTCGTGAAAAAGCCCGTTCCATCAGTTGCGTCAACAATCTGAAGCAGATCGGATTGGGCATAATCATCTATGTTGACGAGTCTGACGGCACGCACTGCCCGGCGTATCAGCCTCTGGCCGGCAAGAACCGCTACTATCCCTATTTGCTGCGGGATCATGTCGACAAAAAGTCGTGGCTGTGCCCGAGCCATACCGCCTATGTCACCAGCTGGGGCAACGACCCGTTGCCGGACGGCACGCTGACGTATCCGGTTTCCTATGCCATCAACCAGACTTGCCAGGTCGATGAGGCCCACCGCTACGACAAGGCTATCAATCTTGCCGACTTGAAGAATCCCAGTGATACGACGGGCTATGCCTGCAACGGCAGTGACGACATCGACTGCTGGTTCGGCTACTACAAAGTCAATTTCCCGACCATCGACGGCGTCGCCCCGCGCGGCAAAAGCGTCGCTCCGGCCGTGGCCGCCAGTACCCGCCTGGGCTTGCTGTACGTCCACAGCGACAGCACCAATTTGCTGTTCCTGGATGGCCATGTCGCCCCGCAGAAGAACATCACCTTCCGGACGCTGTCCACCCAGCATTGATGCCATCTGTCCTGGCGGCAGGGCGGTTTCCTGCCGCATGTAGTCGCATGTAGTTCAGCCTTTAGGCTGCCGTCCGTAGTTCAGGCTGAAGACAGGCGCTCATAACCACATTTTGCACACTACCGAATTTTTCACCGGGGACTTTTTGGACGGACTTATGTTTGGAACCGTCCGTGGCGGCCGGTCAGATTTCCGGGTTAAGGCCGTGCCCCTGGGCGACGGTGAGGTTTTGGGCGTGGCAGAGGGCCAGGGCGAGGGCGTCGGAAGAATCCAGCGGCATTTTGTCGACCTGGATGGCCAGGAATTGGGCGACCAGGAGGGCGACTTGCTGTTTGCTGGCGTTGCCGAAGCCGCAGACGGCCTGTTTGACGCGCCGGGGGGCGTATTCATGGATGGGGATGCCGGCTTCGGCCAGGACGGCGATGACGACACCGCGGGCTGACCCCAGCACCATGGCCGTCTTGACGTTGCGGCAGAAGAAGCCGCCTTCGATGACAGCGATGCCGGGGTGGTAGAGCTCAACCAGTTCACGGACGCCGCCGGCCAGGCGGCGCAGACAGTCGGAAATTGCCGCTTTGGGTGAATTCTTGATGACGCCGCAGTCCACCGCCTGGAGCTGGTTGCC
>JAKLHU010000480.1 GCA_022709995.1 Verrucomicrobiota bacterium
ACCGCCATTATCAATGGGTGACCGATTACGTCATTTTCGCCCCCGTGGTTTTTCATTCCCGGCGAATGAGCTTATATTTACCAGCAGGCTTTCTTCGCCAGTCAAGCCGCCCGCGAGGGTTCAAAACGCCCCCGGGAGACGGCGGGATGGCATCCCTGCGATTTCCTCTACCTTATATCTTTACGCGAGTATCCCGGCGTGTTGGAATCTCTGCACATCCGCAATCTGGCCCTGGTTTCCGAACTCGACCTCGACTTCGGCCCGGGCATGAACGCCGTCACCGGCGAAACCGGCGCCGGCAAATCACTCGTCATCGGCGCCATCCAGCTCCTCGCCGGCGGCCGCGCCACCCCGGCCGTCATCCGACGCGAGGAAAAATCCTGCGAAATCTCGGCCATCGTCCACCTCGACCAAAATTTCCAGGCTCTGCGCCGGGAGCTCGACGTCCGCCTGGAGCAAGGCGGCCTCCAAGCCTGTGAGGACGACCGCCTCCTCCTCCGTCGCGTCATCGCCGAAACAGGCAGCCGGGCCTTTGTCAACGGCTCGCCGGTCACCGTCGGCTTTCTAAAGGAACTCGGCGAACTCCTCATCGACATCCATGGCCCGCACGACAACCAGACTCTGCTGCTGCCCGCCCGCCAGCTCCTGCTGGTGGACACCTATGCCGGGCTCCTCCCCCTGGTCGCCCAATGCCGCCGGCGCCACGCGGAACTGCTGCAGGCGCGCCAGGAGCTGGCCGACCTGAAGGCCGAAGGCCTGGCCCCGGAGGAAGCCGACCTGCTCACCCACCAGCTCCGCGAAATCGACCAGGCCGAAATCAATCCCGAAGAGGAAAACGACCTCGTCGAACGATACCACGTCGCCGCCAATGCCAAACGGCTGCTGGAAATCACCGCCCTTTGCCGCCAGGGACTCTGCGAAAACGACGGCGCCGTCACCGACCAACTGGCCGATTTCCTGCGCCAGCTGCGCGAACTGGCGGCGGTCGACCCCCGCGCCGGAACGCCGTTGCTGGAACAGCTGGAAACCGTCATCACCAGCATCCGCGAACTCGGCGACGACATCGCCGACTACGCCGACCGCCTCGACCTCGACGAAGAGGCCCTGCAACGACTGGAGGAACGTCTTGACCTGCTCCAACGCCTGAAACGGAAATACGGCCCCACCCTGGCCGACGTGCTCGCCACCGCCGACCGGATCCGGCAGCGCCTGGCCAAAATCACCGGCCGCGCCGAAGAGCTCCAAGCTTTGCATGAACGCGAACAGCAATGCCAGGAGGCGCACGGCGCCGCCTGCGCCCAACTCAACGCCAAACGCCAAGCCGCCATCGGACCCCTGGCCAAGGCCATCGCCCAAAAACTCCAGAACCTCGGCTTCGCCAAAGCCGACTTCGCCATCCCCCTGAAAGCCGCCAGCCCCGGCCCGACCGGCGCCGACGCCGTCGACTTCGCCTTCGCCCCCAACGTCGGCGAAGCCATGCAGCCCCTGCGCGCCATCGCCAGCAGCGGCGAAATGGCCCGCGTCATGCTCGCCGTCAAAACCGTCCTCAGCGATGCCGACAATGTCCCCATCCTCATCTTTGACGAAATCGACGCCAACGTCGGCGGCCGGATCGCGGTCACGGTCGCGGCCGAACTGGCCGCCGTCGGCCGCCGGCACCAGGTCTTCAGCATCACCCACCTGCCCCAGATCGCCGCGGTCGCCGACCAGCATTTCCTGGTCGCCAAACACGTCGCCGACCAGCGCACAACCGCCGTCATGCGCCAGCTCGACCAGAAGGAGCGCCGCGCCGAACTGGTCCGCATGCTCGGCGCCAAACTCGACTCCAAAACCGCCGCCGCCCATGCCGACGAACTGCTCCGCCAAGGCCGCGCCCGCGCCTGACCCCAGGACCGGACCGGAAAAATCATGAAAAACAATGCCATGGCTCATCTCCACCATCCCGTCGGCGGCTTCGCCTGGCGGCCGGTCTTCCTGGCCGCGCTGGCGGCCGTCCTGGCCGCCAGCGCCGGCCTGACGGGCTGTCGCCAGCCCGACTTGACGGCCGAATTCCAGCTGGCGTTGACGGACGCCGCGGCCGGCAATCTCGAATCGGCGCTCGACCGGTCATCCCGCTGCCTGCAGACCGCGCCGGACGACCTGGATGCCGTCGTCCTCAACAATTTCTGCCAGTTCATGCTCAACAACGACAAGGCCACGACGGAGAAAGTCCTGTTCAGCTTTGAGCGCTCCATCGAGCAGACCCCCAACCGCTTCGACCTGCGTTACTTCTACGGCTGGATGCTGTACCGCAACGGCAAGTATCCGGAGGCCCTCAACGCCCTGGAGAAGGCCTACGAACTGCTCGGCCAGATGCTGGCGCTGGAAAAACAGAAGCTGGCGCTGGAAAGCATCAGGGCCGGAAGGGATGGATGGCTGATGGAGCTTTCCCTCAAAAAGGGAGATGTCTACAGCGGCAGCAAGCCTGCCTATTCA
>JAKLHU010000481.1 GCA_022709995.1 Verrucomicrobiota bacterium
CGCCACATACCGCAAAAGCTTGAGTCGTAGCCCACTGGGCTCCTGGCCGCGACGCCTTCCGGGGGAGGCACGTGTTTCCGGGAAGGGCGCTTGCGGACCAAAGGAGACTCTTTGTCCCCGCCAAGCTTTCGCAAGCTGCGCTCCGCCTGGTTCGGCAACATCATTTTTGCAGGACGGCCAAGATCGTTTCCGCGACCTTCTGGCCTAGAACCGTGCGCTCTTCATCCTTGAAGTGGACGTCGACGCCCTGGCGCCATTGGTCAAAAACGCTGCTGCCGCGGACAAGCGCATTGAGGTCGCAGACGGTGATGGCGGGGAATTTCCGCAGGACTTCGGCGGCGACCGGGTTGTAGAGCTGGTCGTCATTCTGGCGGCGACGGGAGCCCGTCGTGCGGGTTCCGGGGACTGGCGTAGTCGTGCACCAGATGACCTTGAAGCCTTTGCCAACGGCCATGGTGAAGATGGTTTCGAGGTTTTTGCGGTACTGGTCCAGGCTGACCTGGTGCACATCGCCGTCGAGAAGGCGCAGGTCATGCAACCCGTGATTGATGACGACCACATCCCAATGCAGCCCCTTGACCGAGGTGTCGCCGAGCCAGAGTTCGAAATTGGCCACGCCGCGGTTGGTGTCGCCGGAATTGCCGCTGATGCGATAGTAGTTGGCCTTGCCGGCGAGGGCCTGCTTGGCGGCATCGTGGTAGTTCATGCTGATGGAATCGCCCATGACCAGGACGCGCGGCAGGTTCGGGTCGTCGACCAGACGCGGATCGGGCAGAGGGGTGACCAGCACTTTCGAGCACAGAAAACGCTTATCCGCCTGCAGAGCGCCGTACACCCGGACCTCGGTCAGCGAGTTTTTCAGTTCGGCAACCGGAAAAAGGTCGGTCTTCTGCAAACCCTTCGGGGGTGCGGTGAAGGTGATTTTCTGCCCGTCCAAGGTGATTTCCCCTTTCATGCCGGCCAACGGCGTGACGGTCGTCAGCAATTGCGTTTTGGTGCTGTTGGCCCAGCCAGTGGCTTTGCTGCCGGCGGGCAGGACCGTCACTCTGGTGGCCTTGAACGGCGAGCCTTTCTGGGCCAGGGCGGATTGATCGGCGGCCAGGTCGATCCGAACCACGGCGTCTGGTTTGACGTCAGTCATGGCGGCAAGGGCCGTGGTGCTGGTGAAAGATGTTTTGTCGTTCCAGAAAATCTGATGCCGGCAGGCGCCTTCCTGAGTCTGAGGGTCGTAGGCCGTCGACGTGAGCAAAAGGCAGGACTGCGCCGCCTGGTCGATGCGGGTGACGAGCCCCACGGCGCCGTTCAGGTCGCGCTGGGCCCAGGCCAGCGTGGAGGCCAGAAGGCAAAACAGGGTCATGACAGAGCCGAGATGGTTGATCAACATGAGCGCTCCCGGGGAAGATGGCTTTGGTGACAGGAACACAACAGGCCGTCGCCGGTCTGCTGACATGACGATGCCGACATGACGTTAACGTATGCCAAAATTCCCCAAAAACAAATGCGTCGCCGCCTGGCGCCGGGGCGGCTGGCCGACCCGGCGCCAGGTGACACGGGCTCAGAGCCCATGCTTGCCAACCCTTGACATCCGGAAGAATGCGGAAGGACACGCCGCCAAGTTGATTTTCAGCGTTGCCGGCTTACGTTTATGCATCGGCATTTTCAACAACGAGCTCCAGGAAGCCGCTTATGCTTGTGGTGTACAATCTGCTTTTCCCGCTGCTGTTTCTGGTTTACCTGCCGTATTATCTCGTGCACCTGCGCCGGCGCGGCGGCCTCAGCCGCGAGTACTGGCAGCGCGGCGGCTTTTTCGACCGGGCGACCGCCAGCCGCCTGCGGGCTCTGGCCAACCCGGTGTGGATTCACGCCGTCAGCGTCGGCGAAACGGTCGCGGCCATCAGCTTCATCCGGCGCTGGCAGGAACGACGACCCGGGGACAACCTGGTCTTCTCCTGCAGCACCTCAACCGCCTATGCCACCGCCAGGCAGAAGCTCCCCCCAGGCATTGAGCTGATCTACTGTCCCATTGACTTCTGGTGGGCGGTCCGCCACGCCCTCACCTTGATCCGCCCAGCCGTGCTGGTCATTTTCGAAGTCGAAATCTGGCCGAACCTCATCTGCCAGGCAGCCCGCCGCGGCGCCAAAGTCGTGCTGGTCAATGGCCGGATGTCCGACCGGTCGAGCCGCGGCTACGCCAAGTGGTCCTTTGTCTTCCGGCCCATCCTGTCGTCCTTCAACTGCCTCTGCGTGCAGACGCCGGAAGACGCCAGCCGCATCGCCCGCGTCCTCGGCGACGACCCCAGAATCAAAGTCTGCGACACCATGAAATTCGACCAGGTCCCGGACGTGAACCAAGCGGACAAGACAGCCGTCCTCGACGCCTGCTTCGGCCCCGGCGAGCGAGTGACCTTGACCGCCGGCAGCACCCATGCCGGCGAAGAAGAGCTCATCTGCGATGCCTATCAAAAGCT
>JAKLHU010000482.1 GCA_022709995.1 Verrucomicrobiota bacterium
TGGCCCTGGGAGAACCGGAAATCAGGACAAATCTGCCCTCGACCGCCCGGCTGTCGCTGATGGACCAGAAGTCCTCCCGGCGCTCAATCCTGCATCTGCTGTATGCCAATACGGTCACCCGCGGCGGCCAGATGCAGATTGACGGCGTCAGCAGCCGTGGCCCCATCGAGGTGATTGAAGACCTGGTCCCGTTGAACAATGTGCGCATCAGCCTCAAGCCGCGTCGCCAGATCAAAAGGATAACCCTGGAGCCGCAGGGCGGGACGCTCCTCTATGAAACCGATGAATCCGGCCGGCTTTGCTTCCGGATCGACAGCCTGACCTGCCACCAGATGGTTGTCCTCCACTGGTGACCGGGCTGAATCGGCCTTGCCCGCCGAAATGGCAAAACGCCATCCGCTGATTCCCTCCTCCTCGACAAACGAACAGCCGGCCCGGAAAACACGTTTCCGGACCGGCTGCTTCATCTTTTTGCCGTTCGCGGCAAGCCCCGGGATGACGGCCTTGCCGCCGGGAGGGGCGAAAGCGCTCAGGCGCCTTCGCCGTCCAAGAGCAGTTTGCCGATGGGCCGGACCACGTCCGTGAACGCCTTGGCGGTCGGCGAATCCGGATACTTGCAGACCAGGGGCAGGCCGGCGTCGGAACTGTCGGCGACGGTCGGGTCGATGGGAATGCGGCCGAGGAAGGGCACGTGCGCCTGTTCGGCCAGTTTTTCGCCACCGCCCTGCTTGAAAATATAGGTGACGGCTCCGCAGTGCGGGCAGGCAAAGCCGCTCATGTTTTCAATGACGCCAAGGACGGGCAACGCGAGCTTGGCGCAGAAGTCCAGGGATTTGCGGACGTCCGCCGCGGCGACTTCCTGGGGCGTGGTGACGACGACGGCCCGCTTGTCGCCTTTGACGATTTGGCACAGGGCCAGAGGCTCGTCACCGGTGCCGGGCGGGCAGTCGATGACCAGAAAATCGAGTTCGCCCCAAGCGACGTCTTCCAGGAACTGCTTGATGGCGCCTTGCTTCATCGGTCCGCGCCAGATGACGGCGTTGTCGCTGTTGTCCAGAAAGAAATCGACGGAGATGACCTTGACCCCGGCGACTTCAATCGGGAGGATGGCGTTGTTGTCGCTTTCGGTGCGCGCCCCCTTGATGCCGAGCATGGTCGGAATGCTGGGGCCATGGAAGTCGACGTCCATCAGGCCCACCCGGTGGCCGGCCATCGCCAGACTGAAGGCGATGTTGACGGACACGGTGCTCTTGCCGACGCCGCCCTTGCCGGAGAGAACGATGATTTTGTGCTTGATGCTGGCCATCTGGGCGATGAATTTGAGATCACGCTCGCTCGGATCCGAGCAGGAATCATGCTTCACGGAACAATGGGCGCAATCGTGGCTGCAGGAGTTTTTTTCTTCGGTCATGGTCGTGAGTGATTGGATTGAGGTGGTGGTAGTGGTCAAGGAAAGGCAGGGCAATAACCGTCAAGCGCAAGGGTCCGGCTTCGGGAAGGTCGCCATGACCAACCTGCATTGGCAAACATGGACATCGGGAAGACCCGCGAGAGACAGAATCCTTGGCGCCCGCTGACAAAAGACGCCGACACAACGCCTCGTCAACGAAAATTCCAGCTGGCGCTTACAACTACTATAATGAAAAACAGCCAGCCCGCAACCTGGCCGACGGCAAATGGCCAGGGCAGCGGCCATTTCATGGCGGCATCATAGCGTCTCAACTCGTTAATAGACAATAGAGTATGATCGAATAACCAGCGTGGTCTCTTTCGTCTGACCACTGCCGGTCGTCGCGGTGTTTCCGTCCGGTCGGGCCGGGCCCTGGTCTGGTCCAGGGCTGCCGGCGGTCATCAGAGCCTGTTCATGGCGGCGATGAAGCTCCGGTCGTCCTTGGCATGTTGAATCAGCCCCGTGCCCAGGGGCCGGAAGCGCCGGATGATGTGCCAGGGCGACTGGAGGCCGGGATAGCGGAATTGTTTCGGGTTGTCTTTCAGGCGCTCCACCGCCAGTTTGGCGCCGGCCTGGATTTGCTTGCGGGCGGCGGCCGGCGTCAAGTGCTCGGCGGCCAGCTTGGCGTTGGAATATTCCTCCGGGGTGGCGTAGGCGTGGCCGTCGTCGGGCCGCAGGCCGCGCTTGACGGCCACCGTCACGACGCCGGGCGTCAGGGCGGCGGCCTCTTCGGCAAAGGCCTTCTCCCCGGCCGCGAAGATCGACGGGATGCCCAGTTCCATGGCGCACAGGGCCAGGGTGCCGTATTCGCCGATGGACAGACCGTTGACGGACAGGTCATACACGGAGAAGGCGCCCGTGTGGGTGAGGTGGGAGAACGGCGTCCCGGACTTGGCGTGCTGGCCGACGATCGCGAAGGCGTCAAAGCCCTCGTCCAGCCCCCAGGGCCAGATCGGGACATAATGGCCGCGGGAGAATTTCGCCCGTTCGTCCAGCAGTTCGCAGTTGACGGCG
>JAKLHU010000483.1 GCA_022709995.1 Verrucomicrobiota bacterium
GGACGGCCGCGCGTTCCTCCTCGGTCAGGGGCTGGACTTTTTCCTCTTGGCCGGCCAAGGTGGCGAGGTTGGTTTGCATCTGCAGCAATTCGTCTTTGAAATACGTGTCCAGATAGGCTGTTGTCCAGGCGTTTGACGCGCCGGGCCCGCAGGGGACGCGGCCGATCCGGCGGCGGGCGGCCTGAGCCAGGCCGTCGATGCGGTTGAGGGCCTGTTCGATGCCGCTTCTGGCGGCTTCGACCAACTCCAGGCCGCGGGCGACTTGGGCTTCGGCCCCGGGCCGATCCTTGGCCAGGGCCAGACGGCGGGCTTCCCATTTGCAGAAGTTGATGGGCGCCAGGAAGCTGAGCAGTTTGATCTCCTTGTAGAAATAGGTGAACATCCGCTGCTGGCGCGGTTCGGGCAGGCGTTCCGGGTGGTCGGCCAGGTCGCTGACCAGGGCATCGGCGCGCCGCAGCCGTTCGAGCTGGTCCGTGAACACCGCCTGGAAATCAGGCTCCGGCAGCGGGGCGGAATAGCCGGATTCGACGAAGCTGCGGAAATATTTTTCCATGGCGAATGGCTGCAGCAGGAAAGCGGTTTTGAGGCCGGTTTCCAGTGCGGCCCGCATGGTCGGCGCCGCGTCGTCGCCGAAATTCCGGCGGCAGAGCGGCTCGATGACGCCGCGGTAGAATTCCGGATTGGCTTCGCCGCAGAACGGCGTCAGACGATAGGTCCAGTTGTAATCGGCGGCGGCGCCGGGCGCATCCGGATTCCAGCTGTAGACGCTGGCCAGCTCGAGGTCGAAGTCGCAGTAGGTGAACAGCCAGATGGTATGGTTGAGGTTGTCATTGGTGAAGCTTTTGAGATAGCGGAGATTGGTCTCCAGCATGGCCCGGTCGAGGCCCAGGCGCTGGCCGTTGGCAAAGACCATCCGGCTCGGCTCATAATAGAACAGGACGGGCCGGCCCGCATAAAGGCGCAGTTGCTCCTGGTACAGATTGGCGTCGAATTCCCGGGTGCAGGGCATGGCCGAGGGGTCGGCCAGGCGGTTGAAGTCGGCCAGAAACTGGCGGTAGTAGTCGTGTTTCAGGTAGGACGCGGAATAGGGGTGGAGGGCGGGAGAGAAGACCGTGCCCGGGCTGCGGGCCCTGAATTCCCGGACGAAGATGTTGGTCACGTTGGCATCGGCGGTGGCCCGGTCGTCGCCGAAACGCTCCCGGTCCAGTTTGCCGCGGTTGACCCAATTTTCGTTGACGGTGTCGGGATAGTGCGCGCAGAAGATATCGACGCCGATTTTGGCGCAGAGGTCGGCCAGTTCACCGGCCCGGCGCGTCAGCAGTTCGTCGTCGGCCCAGGTGAAGACATTGCCGCGGAGGCGCATCATGTCCTGGTAGCGCGGGTCGTCGCCGGCCGTTTCCTCGGTTGCGACGGCCGAGGACGCCATGTACATGAAGCGCATGCCGCGCTGCCGCCCATAGTCGGTGATCGCCCGGGCCGCCCGGTAGTTTTCCTCGTATTCGGGGGATATTTTGACGACCTCTTGCTGGCCCGATCCGGGGATGAGGAATTTGCCGAGGATGACGGCATTGATTTTCAGGAGGAGCAGGCGGTCGATTTCGCGCTGACAGAGTTCCACGTAGACGCCGAGGTCGGTTTTGCAGCGGGCATCTTGTTGATAGACGGCATCGGTGTTCCCGGCCATGCGGTTGAGGAAATAGGGATGGTCGCGGACATCCACGGCGTGCAGGCGGCCGTCGTCATCGAGCATCTGGCTGGCGGTGACGCAGCCGTAGAGCAGGCCGGTCGGGTCATGGCCGGTGATGGTCGCGGTCTCGCCGTCGAAGGCGATGTCGTAGCCTTGGCGGATGCCGGTTCCAAGTCGCAGCGTGATGGCGACCGGGCGGCCATCCGGCGCCGGTTTCAAGGCGTCGGACAGAATTTGCCGTCCAATTTGGGCCTCGGCCGTGCCGGTTTCGTCCGTGAAAGCGAATTGGGCGACGGCGATGGTGCGGTTGTGGGTGACGACTTCGCGTGGCGGGGGAACTAGGCACGGCGTCGCTGCGGTCAGGGCTGCGGAGCACAGAATCAGCAGCGCCAGGCATTGTTTTCGCATCGGTCGGCTACTCCTTCGCGATGGTGAGCGCGATGTTATCGACTTCGATCCGGCCGGTTCCGCCGAGGATGAGGGATATCGTGCATCCCGGCTTGGGCAGGCGCAGGGGATCGATCGCCAGGTTGAGTTGGAAATCCTGTTCCGGGAAAGTCCCGGCAGGCAGCGGGAGCGTGAAGAGTCCCGGGGTGTTGTCTTCATATTCAATGCGTACGCTGCAGGAGCTTTTGACCACGTCCTGGCCGCGGGCGAAGGCGCGCGCCGCCTCGACGCGCGCGGCACCCGGCCGCGCGCCGGGGCCGGGCAGTCGGCCGGTGCACACGCTGCAGCGCCCGCAGTCGCCGGGCTCGGGGTCGTCGAGCGAGCGCTG
>JAKLHU010000484.1 GCA_022709995.1 Verrucomicrobiota bacterium
CACGGCAAACTGCTAACCATGACCTTCATCACGCTCGGGGCGCTGGCCCTGCTATTCACCGTGCTGCTGATCAACGGAAAGAGCCAGATGATGGAAGACCGGCAGGCCAAGGTCCGCAACCTGGTCTATACCAGCACGCCCAGCGTCGTCGTCGGGCAGGAGGATATCATCGGGGGGGATGAGTCCCTGCCCTATCCGCCGCGTTTCACGGCGCCCTATCCGGAGACCAAGGCGACGGCCGAGCAGATGGTGCTGGCGGCCAACGCCGGGGAGATGGCGCCGGCAAACGGCGCCAGCGCCGGGTGCGGCGGAGGCGACGGCGATGTCTTCCGGTTGCGGACGTGCGCACTGCGGCCGCACCTGATTTGGGGTCCCGGCGATCCCCACATCATTCCCAAGCTGTTTCAAGGGGCGCTGGAAGGGCGCTTGCGCATGGTCGGCGACGGCCGCAACCGGGTCAGCCTGACTTATGTTGAAAATGCCGCCTACGGGCATGTGCTGGCGGCGGACGAATTGCGCGGCCGGGGGCGTTGCGCGGGCCGGGCGTATTTCATCAACGACACGGAGCCGGTGCAGTTGTGGGAATGGATCAATGCCCTGCTGGCCGAGCTGGGGCTGCCGTTGGTGCGGCGTTGCATCAGCCATCGTCAGGCCCGGTTTCTGGGCCTGGCCAGCGAACTGGCCAGCGCCGTGCTGCCGTTCGGAGAACCGCCGCGGATGACGCGCTTCGTCGTGGACCAGTTGGCGCGTTCGCATTCCTTTTCCCATGCGGCCGCTTCGCGCGATTTCGGCTACCAGCCCCTGGTCACGCCCGCGGACGGCATGCGGCAATTGCTGCAATGGGGACGGGAAATGGCCCGGAACCAGGCCGCTTCACGCTGAAAAACGGCTTCGCCGGCTTGACAACCGGCCCGCGACGACTACACTAATTTTTTGCCTGCAAGCCATCCGTCCAGAGTCAGGGTCTTGTTATTCTTAAAGGGGAATACCGATGAGCGATGACCTGAAAGACGCCGTTCTTGCCGCTTTTGGCGATGACGACAGCAAGAAGCCGGAAGAAGAGCCGACTCCAGAAGAACAACCGGCTGCTGACGCGGCGCCGGCCGCAGACGAGGCGCCGGCCGCAGACGAGGCGCCGGCCGCGGGGGTGGGCAAGTCTGGTCTTGGCCGTCCCGGCCAGAGTGCCGGCAGCCGCCCCGCCGGTGGTCGGATGGGCGCCGGTTCGGGCGCCAAGGTCTCCGCCACCCAGGCCTCGCGGGCGCCTGTCCTTTCGCAGAATGCGAGTGCGACGACGGCGCGGTCGACGGCCGTGCCTTCGGCCAAGGCGCCCGCCACCGCCTCCGGATCCGCCAATGTGCGGCCGGCGCCGGCGTCGGCGCCGGCCGCAACGCCACTGGCCGGCGCCGTGCGGTCGGTCGGCAATGGCTCCTCCAGCCCCCTCCTTGTTTTGGTTTTGGTGCTGAATGTGGTGTTGCTGGTGCTCTGCGCCGGGATGCTGGCCAAGGTTTCGTCTCTGGGGTCGCGGCTGGTGGCGATGGAGGCTCAGCTGGTGCAGGCCCGCCAGGCCGCCGACCGTGGCTCGAAATTGCATGCCGGGGTCAGCTATCTCGGGCCGAACAAGCGGCCCCAGAAGTACATCATGGTTTTGAAATATGATGAAAAGGGCAGCCCGCAGTTTGACCAGGAGGTGTTCCGGCCTTTGGAGGAATGAGCTCCTGGGTCCAGTCGAAACGGGCCCCGGCGGGGAAGAGGCCGGCCGGGGCCGGCGCCACGCCTGACACGGGATTTACGACGGTCCGGCGGCGGTGCCGGAGCGGCGTGGCCGCGTTTAGTCAAGGGGGGAGAGACAAGAACCTGCGTTCTCGGCTGCCGTTTCCGGCTTGAACGAGGGGCGTCTGCCCGCGCCGGGAAGCATGTCCGCCGCCGAGATTGGTGATGATGGGTCGTTGTGCTTTCGGGCTCTGTTCTGTCGCCGGCATGGGCGGCGCCGGCGATGTCTGTTTATGTCTCATGTCGTGAAGTAAAAAGCGATGGTCATGACGAAGTCGAATCCAGAGTTTGAAAAACTGCATTTGCTGCTGAGCGAGGCGGCCAAGCTGTGGGAAAAGAACCAGGTCCTGGTCGGCAGCAGGAATTTTTTCTATTTATGGCTGGACAGTTGCATGCCGCGGCCGTTTGCGATTCCGGCGGAGGGCCTGGTCTTGAACCGCCAGCAGGTGGTCAAGCCGGCCGCGGAGCAGCTGGGCAGAATCGGCTATTTCACCTGGAGCGACAGCGACCAGTGTCCATGTTTGGCGGTGGAGACGGCGGAAACGACCCAGATGATCGCCATCGGTCTGTCGCCGGAGGGGGCGGTCTTCAAGGCCCAGCCGCCGGTGCCGCATCCCCTCCTGGACAATACGTATGGCGAACGCGTTGAATTGATGGCGGATGCGGTGGCGGTGGTCA
>JAKLHU010000485.1 GCA_022709995.1 Verrucomicrobiota bacterium
CCGCTGCGACGGCGTCGGCTTGCGCGTGCAAGCCGGCGACGATTATCCTTACATCGCCACCGAGGGATTTTCCGCCGGCACGGAAAGCCTTGCCACGATGCCGTTCTGGGATTCGGCGGACGGCGCCCGCGGCCGCCAAGGCGACGCTTCGCCCCGGTTGGATTGCGCCTGCGGCATCGTGTTGTCCGGCCACCTTCCCACCAGCCGATCCTGCTTCACCACCTATGGCAGCTGCTTGCTCAACGACGCCAGCCAGCAGCTGGCCGAAGTCGCCGCCGCGCCGGGCGGTTCGCATCCGCCCTGCCGCGTCTGCCTGATGATCGGCTTCCAATCGGTGCTGCTGGTGCCGATCCGAGAAAAGGACAAGGTCGTCGGCTTGCTCCACCTTGGCGCCCGGGACAGTCATCACTTCCATGCCAACATGGTCAATGAGCTGGAGGGCATTGCCGCGCACATCGGGGAAACTCTGCAGCGCAAACGCGCCGAAGCGGAATTGCGGCGCCACACCCAGCTGCAGGAAATCCTGGTGAAGATTTCCTCGACGTACATCAGCATGCCACTGGAAATGTTCAACGCGGCGATTGAGAACACGTTTGGCGAGCTGGCGGCCTTCGTCGGCGCCGACCGGGTCTATCTGTTTGACTTCAATTCCCGGACGAACACCTGCACCAACACGCACGAATGGTGCGCCCCCGGCATTGACCCGCAGCGCGAAAAGCTGCAGCAGACGCCGCTGGCGCCCGACTGGATTGACGCCTTCCGCCAAGGCCAGCCGGTCCTCATTCCCAGTGTGCAGGCTCTGCCGGCCAGCGCAGCCCGGCGGGTGCTGGAACCGCAAGGCATCAAAAGCCTGATTGCCGTGCCGCTTCTGGATGGCGCCGAGCTCATCGGCTTCGTCGGCTTTGATTCCGTCCAATTGCAGCATCCCTATTCACAGACGGAGGTCCGCCTGCTGACCATCTTTGCGCAAATGCTGATCAATATCCGCAAGCGCCGCGACACGGAAGAGGGCCTGCGCTTGAGCCGCCAGCAGGCCGAGACGGCGAACAAGGCCAAAAGCGAATTCCTCTCCAACATGAGTCATGAAATCAGGACGCCGATGAACGCCGTCATCGGCATGACCGGGCTGCTGCTCGACATGGAGCTTGATGACGAGCAGCGCCACTACGCGGAAATCGTCAAATCGAGCGGCGAGTACCTGCTCAGTCTGCTCAACGACATTCTTGACTTTTCCAAGATGGAAGCCGGCAAACTGACCTTGGAGCACCTCGACTTCGACTTGTTCTCGCTGCTGGACAATTTTACCGAATCGCTGGCGGTGACCGCTGAAGTCAAGGGCTTGGAGCTGATCACCAGAACGGCGCCCCTCGTGCCGCAATGGCTGCACGGCCCTTCGGGCCGGCTCCGCCAGATCCTGACCAACTTGGCCGGCAACGCCATCAAATTCACCAACCGCGGCGAAATCATCATCGATGTCTCGGTCGCCGAGACGCCGGCGGGCGCCAGTCCGGCGGCGCCCAGCGCCATCCTGCTCCGTTTTGCCGTCCGCGACACCGGTATCGGCATTCCGGCGGACAAGATCGGGCTGCTGTTCACCAAGTTCACCCAGGTGGACGGCTCGACCACGCGTCAATATGGCGGTACCGGCCTGGGCCTGTCCATCTCCAAACAGCTGGCCGAGCTGATGGGCGGCACCATCGGGGTCACCAGCGAACTTGGCCAAGGCTCGGAATTCTGGTTCACGGCACGCTTTTCGCGCCCGGCCGGAAAGCCCGAAACCGCCTTGCCGGGAGTCGATGCCCTGCGTGGAGTCCGGGCGCTGATTGTCGATGACAGCGCCACTTGTCGAGCCTGGCAGGCGAGTCAACTGGAGAGATGGGGCGTGCAAACAGTCTTGGCGGCAAATGGCCAGGAGGCACGGCGGCATCTGCGGGAAGCGGCCAGCGCCGGCCGGCCTTTCCAGATAGCCGTCATCGACCAGCCAATGCCAGACGCGGACGGCGAAACGCTGGGGCGGCAAATCAAGGCCGAAGCCGTCATGCCCGACCTGCGGCTGGTCTTGCTGACGCCGCTGGGGACCCCGATCAATGCCGAACGGCTTCAGACGATCGGGTTTTCCGCCAAAATCAGCAAGCCACTCCGGCATTTGGAGCTGCCACGGACCGTCCTCCGGGTGCTGACCAACGCGGGCAGCCCTGGCGAACAGAAGCCCTCCCCGAGTTCAACCGCGGTTGATCGTCATTGGAACACGGGCGGCGGATTCGATTTCACCGCCTACTTCCAAGGCGGCGGCGCCAAAATCCTGGTGGCCGAGGACATCGTCACCAATCAAATGGTGGTGCGGGCCATTCTGAAAAAATTCGGCATCCAGACCGACACGGTGTCCAATGAACAGGAAGCCTTGGCGGCCCTGGCGGCAACACCGTACGACCTGGTGCTGATGGACAT
>JAKLHU010000486.1 GCA_022709995.1 Verrucomicrobiota bacterium
CAGGGCATCGGCTTGTTTGACCCCGCGACCGGCGCGTACCAGGCCGGCCCTTGGCGCGAACTGCTGGGCTGACGGCCGCGGCTCACTCGTAGTTGAAGAGGTCGGCCAGGGCGAAGGCCTTGCCAGTGGCCTGGTTGATGGCCCGCAGGACTTTCAGGCGCACCGGCGTCGTCAGCCAGCGGCCTTTGCGGCCTTTGGACACCATCTTGTGGGTCAGCTGTTCCGTCGACGCCGCGACCAGGTCGTTGTTGGCCAGCTCCAGCGCGGTCATCAGGCCATCCAGGGGTTGAAGGCCAAAGTCGCGATTGCTATCGGTATTCATGACGGGTCATCTCCTGGCGTTCCATTCCCGGGTGGCGTATTTGGCGTCGCGCCGGCGGGTGATGTCCTGCCGCAGTTCGGCCGAGGGGGTGAAGGGGGTGGTGGCGATGTTGAGGACAGCGCCGAAGGCACGGTGCAGCGCCTGGGCCAGGCGCGGCCGGGAATAGGGCAGGGGGCCGCCAAAATGGATGCTGCCCTGGTGCAGAAGGCCGTGCGCCGTCCGCCGTTGGGCGCTGCCGGCGATTTTGACGCCGTTGAGCAGGACGTCGTATTTGGTCGGATTCTGGAAGCAGACCATGGTCAGGCGGTCGACGGAATGCGGGATGTCCCCGTCGGCCAGGTCGGCCGGGCAGGAGAGCTCGGCCAGGCCGGCTTGCACGGCCTGGTTGATCCGGTCATAGCTCTGGGTCCGGTCCAGGTTCGCCAGCCAGTGGCCGGCCGGGACGACGACGGTGTAGGTGAAGTCATGGTCATGGTAGACGACGCCGCCGCCGGTCGGGCGGCGGACGACGGCAAAGCCCGCCGGCGCCGCGTCCAGGCGCTGCACATAGCCGATGCTGACGGCGGGGCAATCCCAGCCATAGAAGCGCAGCAGCGGCCGGCCGCGCTCCCGGGACGACTCCAGCAGCGCCTCGTCGGCAGCCATGTTGAAGGCCGGGTCGTGGCGGCCGTCCGCCCAGAAGTCCCATGTTTCCAGTGTGGTTGAAGTCATGGCGGGGTCGGCGGGTTCAGAATTCGAAGGTCGAGTCGGCCAGGCGCGTTTTGACTTCCCGGAGGACGCGCTGTTCTTCGGCCAGGGTGGGGGCGACGAAGGTGGCGCTGAAGCGGACGAAGTGGCCGACGTCATCCCAGGGCACGGTGCTGACGAGTTTTTCGGTGATCATCCACTGGCTGAATTCCTCGGCGTTGGCGAAGCGCCGTCCGCCCTTGATGCCTTTGGGGATGGCGACATAGAGGAAGAAGGAGCCTTCGGGCATGGCGGCGTCGAAGCCGAGTTCCTTGAGGGTGTCGACGAGGGCGGCGAGGCGTCGGCGGTACTTTTCGCAGATGTGCGGCGTGATGGTCTTCTGGTTGACCAGGGCTTTGGCGGCGGCCTTCTGGATGGCCAGGAACTGGCCGCTGTCGGCATTGTCCTTGACGGTGGCGAAGGCGCGGATGGCGTCGGCGTTGCCGGCGACCCAGCCCAGGCGCCAGCCGGTCATGTTGAAGCCCTTGGACATGCTGTGCAGTTCGACGGCGACGTCACGGCCGCCGGGGCGGGACAGGATGCTGAGCGGGCGGCCCGTGAAATTGAGCGGTGCGTACGGGGCGTCGACGACGAGCAGGAAGTCGTTGGCCTTGGCAAAGGCGATGGCGCGGTCGTAGAATGCCGGCGTGGCGGAGGCGCCGGTCGGGTTGTTGGGATAGTTCAGGTAGATCAGCTTGCCGCGTCGGCGCTGCTCGGGGGTCAGGGCTTCCAGGTCCGGGAGAAAGCCGTTTTCCTTTTTCAGGGGCAGGTTGACGACGTCGCCGCCGAGGTATTTGGTCCAGGTGCCGAGGACGGGATAGCCGGGGATGGTCATGACCGTGATGTCGCCGGGGTTGATGAAGCAGGCCGGCAGCAGGGACAGGGCCGATTTGCTGCCGATGCTGTGGATGATTTCCGTTTCCGGGTCCAGGGTGACGCCGTAGAGCTCCTGCATGTACTGCTGGACGGCGAGGCGGAAGTCGGCGCCGCCGTTGTCGGCGTAAAAGCGGTTTTCAATTTTATCGGCTTCCCGGGCCAGGGCGGCGACGACTTCGGGGAAGGCCTTGTCATCCGGCTCGCCTACGCCCATGTCAATCAGTTCGACCTCGGGTTTGGCTCGGCGGGCCGCGGCCTTGGCCCGCTTGATCTTTTCAAATTTGTAGATGGTGGTGTCTTTGCCGAAGCCGGCGCCGCCGATGCGGTCGGCGAACATTTTTTGCAGATAGGAGTCCATGCGCATGTCCTTATGTCTGGGGTGGCGTTCCGCGGTCGGGTCAGGCGCCGCCGCATTCTGTGTGTTTTTTGCCGTTGCCGCGGGGGCAGTGGTCGTTGCGGTCCGGTCAGGCGCCGCAGCATTTTTTGTGTTTTTTGCCGCTGCCGCAGGGGCAGGGATCGTT
>JAKLHU010000487.1 GCA_022709995.1 Verrucomicrobiota bacterium
CCGACCGCGCCGGGTAACCGGTCACCCATTGAACTTTGAGCCATGGCCTGGTGTCGTCGTCCTTGCACGATGCCCGGCAGCCTGAAGGCTGTACTACCTACGGCAGCCTGAAGGCTGTACTACCTACGGCAGCCTGAAATAAAGCGTTTACCACCGCATTTCGCACTTTGACCGTAATTCTCAATCGGTGACCGGTTACCGCGCCGGGGTGAAAATTCGCCGCCCGGGCCGGCGAAATGCGATAAAGGGATTACGGTATGGCCATGAGCGCAAGCTGTTTTCGGCGGTTGTCGTCGAAACCGTCGAGAAGGAGTTTAGGGTGCCAGTCAGGAGAGAAGCGAGATGAAGGAAACCTGCATTGCTGGATTTGGTGAAGTCATGCTGCGGCTCTGTCCGGCCGGAAAAGGTCGTTTTGCCCAGGCCCTGCCCGGGACTTTGGAAGCCACGTTCGGCGGCGGCGAGGCCAACGTCTGCGCCTCGGTGGCGATGCTGGGCGGCCGCAGCCGCTACCTGACGGCGCTGCCGGATCATCCCGTCGCCCGCGCGTTTGCGGCGCAGATGGCTGGCTTCGGGGTGGACGTGTCCCGCCTTCATTTTGCCGCGGTCGGCCGGATGGGCGTTTATTTTGCTGAACATGGCTCGAACATGCGTGGCAGCAATGTGTTGTACGACCGTGACGGCGCGACGATCGCGCTGCTGGGGCCGGACGCGTACGACTTCGCCGCCATGCTGGCCGGGGTCAGCCATCTGCATGTGACCGGGATCACGCCGGCATTGAGCCAGAACGCATACGCGTCGACTCTGGCGATCGCCCGGCAGGCCGTCCAGATGGGCATCGCCGTGTCCGTCGACCTGAATTATCGCAAGAAGCTGTGGAATTGGGAAGCGGGCGTCAAAAAGAACGTCCTGGCCGGCCGTTGCATGACCGAGATTGTGGCGCTGGCCGACATGATTATCGGCAACGAGGAAGACGCCGCCGATGTGTTTGGCATTCATGCCGCCGACACGTCCGTCGAGGGCGGCAAGTTGAATGTCGCGGCATATCAGGATGTCGCGGCCCAGTTATCCGGTCGCTTCCCGCGCGCCCGCCACGTCGCCATCACCCTGCGGGAGAGTTTTTCCGCCGATTACAACAAATGGGGCGGCATGTTGTATGACTGCCGCGACCGCCAGGCGCACTGGGCCCCCGTGGATGCTTCCGGCCGTTATGCGCCGTATGAGATCGGCGCCATCGTCGACCGTTTTGGCGGCGGGGATTCCTTCTGCGCCGGTCTTCTGGTCGCGTTGGCGGAAATGTCGCCGGCCGACGCCATTCGCTTCGCCGTCGCCGCCAGCGCGCTGAAGCACACCATCCGCGGCGATTTCAATTATTCCAGCCGCGCCGAAGTCGAGGCTCTCATGGGCGGCAGCACCTCTGGGAGGGTGAAACGATGAATGGCCAGGAACGGTTCCGGGACTGTTTGCAGGCCATGCCGATCGTGGCGATCCTGCGCGGCATCATGCCGGCCGAAGTCGTCGCGGTCTGTGACCAGCTCTATGCCGCCGGCATCACCGGGCTGGAAATTCCGCTCAACAGCCCAGATGCCTTGGAGAGCATTGGCCTGGCGGTGAAACACGGCGGCGACCGGTTAGTGGTCGGGGCCGGGACGGTCATCACGCCGGCTGACGTCGATGCGGTGGCGGCCGCCGGCGGGCAATTTATTGTTTCGCCCAACACCGACCCCGAAGTCATCTGGGAGACGGTTGCCAACGGGATGGTTTCCGTTCCGGGTTTTCTGACTCCGAGCGAGGCGTTCGCCGCGCTCAAGGCCGGCGCTCATTATTTGAAGCTCTTCCCGGCCGGGCCGTTCGGCTGTCCCTATGTGCGTGACCTCCAGGCCGTGGTCAAAGCCCCGATTCTGGCCGTGGGCGGCGTCGGCGCCGACAACATGGCGGATTTTCTGCGCCTGTGCGCCGGCGTCGGCGTCGGCTCGGCCTTGTACAAACCGGGAAGCAGCCCGGCGGAAGTCGGGGCCAGGGCCCGGGAGCTGACGGCGCGCTGCCGCCAGCTTGGCGGCGCCGGCGGGCAAGGGGCGGGGAAAGGCCAGAAACCGGCCAGGCCCGCCGGGGCTTGAACGGGTCCGCCTCTATAACCTGGACTCGGGCGCGCCTTGACCATCACTACCATCAATCAGCGAGGAAGCAATGACGAGAGGCCGTGGTGTTTTCTTCTTGTCGGTCTTGACCTGGGTTGTTTGCGTAAGCAGGGGAGCTGGTCAAATGAAAAGCGTGGATGCGATCAGGGCTGAACGGCGCGAACTGGCGCAGGGCCGGCCGCGGGTGGTAGGTGCGCCGATACACGTCGTAAGCCGAGTAGAAAAGCCGACCCCTCGCGGCCTCGCCGAGATCGGCGGTCGCGGTGAGGACGCTGCGACCCTCGGCGTCAAAGCACTTCT
>JAKLHU010000488.1 GCA_022709995.1 Verrucomicrobiota bacterium
GGAAATCGGCCTGACGACTTTCCCCGAAAACAGCGACTGGCAGTATCTGGAAACGACGTTCACGATGCTGAACTCGGCGGTCAACGAATACGGCATCGCCGTCTTCGGCGTCGACATGCGCGGTGAATTTTCCTTTGCCGGCATTCGTTTGGAGGCTGTCACGCCGGCGGCGCAGCAGGGCAGCCGGCCTTCCGAAGCCATGCGCGCGCAAGCGGAACCGCGGCTGGTGGCCTGGAAACCGCTGCTCAACAAGATACCTTTGAACGACCCGCGCCTGGACATGCATTTCTTCGGCCGCTTCCCGAACGGCGCCGTCGCCGATCGCGACTTTGCCTATGCCGTCAATGGCGCCGCCGCCGTCCGGAAGCCCCTCGCCAAGACGGTCAACACGGTCGATTTGGCCGGTTTGCCGGCCGGCGACCATGCGCTGGCCGTCAGCCTGGTCCAACGTGATTCCGGCGAAGTCCTGTTCGCGGATAAGTTCGTCATCACTCTCGTCCAGCCTCCGGTCGTCGACGCGTCTGGCCACCGTCGCCTCAACAACCTGGTCACCGAGCTTTTGCGCCAGCCGGTGGCAACGGCCGCTGAACAGTCCCTTGCCTTCAGCAATCCGCGCGATGGCTGGGTCTACGTCGCCTGCCAGGGAGAAACGGCCACGCCAGGACTGCAGATTGTCCTGGATGGCGGCGACGTCGCCGTCACGGCCGCCACCGACCGTCGCGAGGCCTTCCGGCAGCTGCCGGCCGGGTCGCACCGGCTGACCGTCAATGGCGCCGCCGGAAGCCAGATTGTCGTCCGGGCCGTGCCGGTTCTGTTCAACTATCCGCCCTGCGTCAATAACAACTTGCCGGAAAACCCGCCCTATGACTGGGCTTGGCAGAAAAGGCATGTGCTGCTCGGCGTCAACACCTTGAATGGCGGCATGATTCCAGAGGAGCATCGGGCCGAAGTGCGTGAACGCGGGCTGGTCTGGCTGGCCAATCTCGGCAGCACCAAACTGGAGGACGCCGAAGATCTGGTCAAGCGTTTCCAGAAGAGTCCCGGCATGACGGCGCCATATTACGACGGCGTCACCTGCGACGAACAGTTCTTCGGCCAGCCGTCCATCAACACGTACACGGAGGGCCTGCGCCAGTTCGACAACCCGTCCAACCGGCTGATTTACACCTGGATTGTCGGCAAGCCGTCGTTGCCCGGGCTGCATCATGCGTTTATGAGCGCCAGCCTCAACGCCTCCCGCGGCCGCGGCAAGCTGATTTACGAGGCCTACTGCCGACCGCGGCCGACGGAGGCCGAAGCCGTGACCTACCTGCAGGACTATGTCGTCGATACCATCCGGCAGTTCAACGCCTATTTCCCCGGCGCGGCCGCCGGCACCGGCATCATCTTCGGGAATTTCAACCAGATCCCGATTGTGTCCCTGGACCATGACCCGGGAGTCGACTCGAAATATTATCTTGACCTGCAGTTGCATCTGGTTGCCAATGACCCGGCCTTCGCCGAGATCGGGGCGACGGGCTACTGGGGCAGCTACTATGCCGACGAAGAGTACAACCGTTGGTCTTTCCAGCTGCTGCGCCATTACGGCGTCGAAGGCCGCACCGACATGCTGTCGGCACGGCACGGCTTCACGTACCGCCCCGGCCATCTGCGGAACTGCGATTTCGAAGAGGGCCTGCAGACTTGGACGGTCGCCGCCGCCGCCGAAGGCTCGGTGCGCAGCGAGAAACTGGCCGGCCTTGGCCGGGCCAGCCAGGGTCGCTGGGGCGGGTCGGGCAGCATCGGCGACACCGTCTGCGTCCTGACCCGGCAAAATGGGCCGGTCAACAGCGTCAGCCAGAAGGCGTCGGGCCTGCAGGTCGGAAGGCTCTATACCCTCCAGTTCGTCGTCGCCGACTACCAGGACGCCGTCGCCAAGAAGATCAATCCGCGCCGATTCGGCCTCAATGCCGTTCTTTCCGAAGGGGCCGAGGTGCTGCCCGAAAAAACCTACGTCCACGTGGACAAGCGTCAAAAGGGCCGCTATGCGCACAATGACAACGTCGCGCGCATCAATCTGCATCACATCACCTTCCGGGCTCGGCAGCCCGAGGTGACGATCACCTTCCAGGACGGCGCCGCCGCCCCCGGCGAGGAATTGGCCTTCAACTACGTCATGCTGAAACCGTACTACGACGTCGAATAAAAGGACGCATAGGACCAGTACCCCTTGTTTTAGGTTTTGTTTGGCTTTGGGCGACTGCAATAACGCCAGTGCCTATTCGTCCCATTGTCCTATGTGCCTTCCCATACGTCTCATACGTCCAATACGTCCCATTTCGCCGTCCTATAAGTCCCATGTTTCCAGCCAGAGTTACGCATAACACGATTGGGCACAGGAAAAGGTTGTCATCATGAAAAAGCTTGCCTTGCTGGGCGCCGCGCACATT
>JAKLHU010000489.1 GCA_022709995.1 Verrucomicrobiota bacterium
CGAGAGCTTCGACGCGCCGATCCGGGACTGGTGCCGCCAGCACGGCATCGCCTACAGCGGCGAAAAGACCAGCTTCCGCTTCTCCCAGCTGGCCTACATGGACATCCCCGGCTGCGAACCCGGCCACACCAAAGCCGGCGCCGCCAAGGTCGACACGCTCCAGTCACTCGTCCGCGGCAATGCCCGGGCCACGGCCGCGGCCGCCTATTTCTACGGCAAGCCCGGCGCCCTCTGCGAATGCTTCCACAGCCTCGGCTGGGGCGGCACCCTCCAGGACGCCAGGAACATCGCCGAAAACCTCGTCCTGCTCGGCATCTCCTACCTGGTCCCGCATGGCTTCTTCTACAGCACCCACGCCTTGAAAAAACATGACGCGCCGCCGACCTTCTTCTTCCAGATGCCCTACTGGCGCTTCTTCGGCCAGCTCTCCAAACGCCTGGAACGCATCACCGCGGCGTTTGCCGAGACCTGGATCGACGCCGACACCGTCGTGCTCGACCCCAATGCCGGACTGCCTGACCGCGCCGACCGCGACGTCTGCGAAACACTCTACCACGCGCTCATGGCAAACCATGCTGAATTCTTGATCGCCGACACCGACATCATCGCTGCGGCGACGGTCCAAAACGGCGCCCTCCAATGCCGCGATCTGACGGTTCGCCGCGTTCTCGTCCCGCCCATGCGCGCCCCCGAGCCGGAATGGCTGGAAACAGCCAAACGCCTGCGGCAACATGGCATCGAATGCCAACAAATCACCAACCGAGACGACGCCCTGGCCGCCGCGGCCACCGCGGCCCAGGCCTCCCCCTCATCCTTGCCGTTTACGGTCATCGCCGGCGACGGCGCCAAAGTCTGGCTGACCGCCCGGCGCCAAGGCGCCCGCCGAGTCTGGTTCCTGCAAAACCTGGGCGCGGAACCAGCCGTCCTGGCCTTCGACCGGAAAACCACCGCAACCCTCCGCGAAATCGTTCTGGACGACCTGGCCGGCCCCACCCTGAGCCTCGCGCCGGACGGCGGCTGCCAGTGCTACCTGGACCCCTTTGCCAGCGCCCTGCTGGCCAATGGCGACGGCGCCCCGGCCGCGCCGGCCCTGCCGGTCGTCACCGCCGTCCTGCCGCTGGCCTGTACGGTCAAGCCCCTGAACGCCAACCTGCTCCGGCTCGGCCGCTGGCACTTGTCACTGGCCCAGGATGATGACCCGAACTGGGGACCGGTCGCCGAAGTCGATGCCACTCCGATCGCCAACCAGCTCAAGCAAGGCCGGCTGGCATTCCGCCCCATCTTCGCGGAGAGCTTCGGCATCATGCCGCGCCTGAGCTTTCCCAGCCTGCGCCTGCGCTATGAAGCGACTTTCACCTGCCAGTGCACGGCGCCGGTCGCCCTGGTCATCGAGCCCGGCAGCATCGGCGGCGAATGGCGACTGGAGCTGAACGACGGCTGGCTGGCGCGCCCCGACCAGCTCCGTCCGGCCACGGCCGGAGTCCATGTCCCGGGCAGCCTGAGCCTGGACCTCACTCCGGGAATCATGCCCGGCGAAAACCGCCTCGTCATCGTCGTCGAAGCCACCCGGGCCGACCACGGCATCCGCAACCCGCTCTATCTGGCCGGCGACTTCGCCGTCAATGCCGCCGCCATGACCCTGGAGCCGCCACGCCGGCACGGCGAGTTCGAGAACTATGACCGCAATGGCCTGCCCTTCTTTGCCGGAACCGTCGAACATGCCGGCGCCTTTGTCGTCGAAAGCCTGCCCGCGACGCCCGCTTGCCGGCTGCGCCTGAGCCTGCCGGCCCTTTGCGAAGAGGCCCTTGAAATCGCAGTCAACGACTCGGAATGGCTGCCCATGCCGTGGAACCCGCGCCAGGCCGTCGTCCCGACCAAAGTTCTGCGCCAGGGCCGCAACGACTTCCGACTCCGTGTGGCGACGACCCTGATCCGCGCCTTTGAAGGCGAAGCCTTTGACATCAAGCACCATCGCCAGGTCAAGGTGAACTGAACAGGCCACACCGCCGTCGCCCGCGGCCAGCCCCGCCGAGCTGGCGACGGCGGCGCTCCGCGTCACCCACATCCCACGCCGCCCCGCCGACTCAACCTGCCTGCCTTGTCACCATCACCCGCCGGAGACACAACCATGACCATCACCCCCTGCCGTCCCAAATGGAAAGGAACAATGACCGACCGGGAACGCTTCCGGCGCCAAATGCACTGGCAACCAATCGATCGCTCCTTCAATATGGAATTCGGCTACTGGCAGGAAAATTTCACCGAATGGGACATCTTCGTCAACAACGGCATCACGACGAATGCCGAAGCCGACCTCTTCTTCAACTTTGACCGCATCACGACACTGACCGGCAATGTCTGGATGTCGCCGTCCTTTCCGGCGCAGGTCATCGAAGACCGCGGCAACACCATCGTCCGGCTCGACGCCA
>JAKLHU010000049.1 GCA_022709995.1 Verrucomicrobiota bacterium
AATTCCGCTGGTAAGCGACCTCTTATGAGCGACCTTGACGAACTCACGGAATTATACCTCCAGTCACTGCGCGACGGGTCCAGCGTCGACATCCGGCAATTCGCCGACCGCTATCCCGACTGCCGCGACGAACTGCTGGAAATTCTCCCCGTGCTGGCCGCCATGGAGGACCTCGGGCACACCTCCCGCGCCTCGTCTCGACCCGCCCAGGTCACCTTCCCGGACCAGCTGGGGGAATTCCGCTTGGAAGAACGCCTCGGCCAGGGCGGCATGGGCACCGTCTTCAAGGCGACCCAG
Organism: Verrucomicrobiota bacterium; assembly: GCA_022709995.1. GTDB lineage: Bacteria > Verrucomicrobiota > Lentisphaeria > Oligosphaerales > Oligosphaeraceae > JAAZKI01. Next base: position 298 of record JAKLHU010000049.1, read on the forward strand.
CAGTCCCTCAACCGGCCCGTCGCCATCAAAATCCTGGCCCCGACCTGGGCCGCCGACGCCCGGCAGCGGGAGAAATTCGACAATGAATCGCGCTTGATTGCCTGCCTGCATCACACCAACATCGTGGAGGTGTATGGCGCCGGCCAGGACCAGGGCTACTGCTATTACGTCATGGAACTCGTCGACGGCCATGGCCTGAACGACCCGCGCTGGCGGGAGCTAATCGCAACCGGCAACCTGGAAGAGACCATCGCCAAAATCGGCCTGCAGGCCGCCGAGGCCCTCTCCTACGCCCACCGGCAGGGAATCCTCCACCGCGACGTCAAGCCGTCCAACCTGCTCCTGGATAAAAACGGCACCGTGCACGTCAGCGATTTCGGCCTGGCGACCGCCCTCAACCAGGACGCCGTCTCCACCGTCGCCAGCCAGTCCCAGGACGGCACCCTCCGCTACATGGCGCCGGAACGGCTGCTGAACAACGGCGGCGGCGCGGCCGCCGACCAGTACAGCCTCGGCCTGACCCTGTACGAACTCCTCGCCGGCCGGCCCGCCCTGTCCCACGATTCGCCGGGAAAAATGATCAAACGCATCTGCGAAGAAGGCGTGCCGCCCCTGCCGGCCAGGAATTCCGACCTGGCCGTCATCATCAACAAGAGCGTTTCGTTCATCCCGGAAGAGCGCTATCGCAGCCTGGAGGTCATGGCCGCCGACCTGCGGCGCTTCCTGCGCCACGAGCCGATCCTGGCCCGGTCGTCCTCCTGGCTGCGCCGCCTCCGCCTCTGGACCCGGCGCCGACCTGCTGTGGCCATACTCACCTTCCTCACCATTTTTCTCGGCATCCTGCTCCTGAACGCGGTCACCATCGGCTATCTGGAAATCAGCGAAGCCCTGCAAAAAGTCAACCTCGAGCGCCAGCGCGCCGAAGAAAACATCCGCATCGCGGACGCCACCCTGGCGCGCATTTTCAAGCGCACTCTCACTACCGCCAACATCGACGTCGAGCTGCCGCCGACCCGCGCCAACACCCGCCTGCTGCATGACATCATGCCCTATTTCGAGAAAATCGCGGCCGAGGGCGATGCGTCCCAGGCCAAGATCGCCCAGGCGAAAAAAGTGCTCGGCACCATCGCCCTGCGCTCCAACAACCTGCCCCTGGCGGAATCCATCCTGGCCGAGGCCGCCCTGCTCTTCCCCAGCAAATCCGTCGACGCCGCCTACTGCCGCAACCAGCAGGCCCTGGCCATCTACCAGCAGAAGCGAACCGTCGAGGCCTGGAAACTATGGCAGAAAATCGCGGCCGACTTCGAACGCAGCGACGACTACACCTGCCGCCTGGAAGCCGTCCGGGCCCTCCGTTCCGCCGCCCATTCCAGTCTGTCGGCGACCATCGAAAACAAATTTCCGCGGCGCCCCCTCCGGCGCGGACCACGTTCAGACAGCCCGCCGGAAGCGCCGGCGGAGAGCGCCGACGCCGCGCCTGTCGCCGGCGCTGGCGTTGCCGACGCGGCGCCAGCCGCGCCCGGGGCGGTGGAGCGGGCGCAGACCCTCAAAAAGGCGATGGCGATTCTGCTGGACATCATGCGGGACCGCCCGGACCATCCGGATTGCCGTTTCATGCAGGCCCTTCTGCTCTCGGACGCCCCCAACATCCTGCGCGACCCCATCACCATCGCCGGCCGCGTCGTGGAACCATTTGCCGTCCTCGACCGCTTGACCGCGGACTTTCCGGACAACAACCAGTACCGCCTGGAGCTGATCCGCTGCGCCCAGAAGCTTGACCTGCGCGAACCAGCCTACCAGGACAACATCCTCAAAGTCCGACGGGCGCTGCGCCACCGGGAAATCCTCCTGGCCACCTACCCCTGGGACAGCGACGTCGTTGACGCCGTCTTCGCCCTGCAGCAGAACTACCTCAACGCCCTCATCCGCAAAGGCGAGTACCGCACCTCGAACCGGGTTCTGCACCAGACCATCGGTCTTCTCCGCCTGCTGGTCTCCCAGCCGGAGGCCCTGCCGGAAACTCAGGAACGGCTGATCGGGATCCTCTTCCAGCAGATTGCCGGAACTATCCGCCACCGCCAGACCGAGGAAACCGAGGAAATGCTCGAAGACCTCCGCATCCTCCTCAAATCATACAACGGGCCACGGGCCGCCGAATTCCAGAAGAAGCTCGATGACCTGGCGCGGCTGGCCGCCGCCGAACCCCAGGCGCCATCACCGCCAACCGCCAACCGCCAAACGGCGCCATGAATGACGACCAGCGTCTTCCGGCGGGAAGCGGCGGCCAGGACCGGCATGGCCGCCGACCCCACCATCCCATCCATAATACAATCAGACGCCCATGAACCAGACCATCCACACCTACGCCAGTCTGACCCGCGACCTGGAGCATAGCGGAATCCGCCGGCAGGACACGCTCCTGGTGCATTCTTCCATGAAAGCCATCGGCCAGGTCGAGGGCCGGGCCGACACCGTCCTGGATGTCTTGAGCGACTACCTGCGGGCCGAGGGCCTGCTGGTGTTCCCGACCCTGACCTGGAGCAACGTCAATGCCGAACAGCCGGTCTTCTCGGTTCGCGACACCCCCGCGGTGGTCGGCATTTTGCCGGAACTGTTCCGGCAACGCCCCGGCGTACGCCGCTCCCGCCATCCGACCCACTCGGTCGCGGCGCTGGGCCGCGAGGCCGAAGCCTTCGTCGAAGGCCATGAACGCTTTGACTCCCCGGCCGCCCTCGGCTCGCCCTGGGACCGGCTGCGGCAGCGGCACGCCAAAATCATGTTCATCGGCGCCAGCATCGCCCACAACACCTTCCTGCATGGCGTCGAAGAATGGGGCCAAGCCGCCCATATTCTCGGCGACACGCAGCAGCAACTGATCGTCGTCGACGAATCCGGCCAGCGCATTCCAGTGCCGTCGCGCCGGCACCTCGGCGGCCATTCCCGCTACTACGCCTGCCTCGAACCGCACTTCGAGGCCATCGGAGCCCTGTCCCGCACCCGCTTCGGCGACGCGGACACCACGATTCTCGACGCCGAACCATGCGCCGCTTTCGTCCTCGACCTCCTCAAACGCTTTCCGGCCACGTTCACCCTGGAATGGAACCAGGCCCATCCCGATTTTTTCGCCGACGTCCTTCCCCGCGTCCGCTGAACCGCGCCGCCGCCACCCATCCCCAATCACCCCACCGATAGGAACCACCATGACCGCTGGCAGACATCGCCTTTTCCCGCGCCGCGCCTTGCTGCTCTCCCTCGGGATGCTGGTGGCGCTGACGGCCGCCGCCGACCTGCTCCAAAATGGCAACTTCCAAACCGACGCCAATGGCGATGGCGTCGCCGACCAGTGGCGAATCGACAGCACCGCCGGCCTGCAGGGCGACTATGCCGTGACGGAAGAAGACGGCCGCCCGTGCCAAAAACTGATTCTGCACACACCCCTCCAGAAAATGCAGATCTTCCGGGTCTCTCAAACCGACATCCCGGCCCGGCCCGAGAAGCATTTCCTCCTCACCGGCGCCGTCAAGGCGGAAGCGGCCGCCTCGGTCTACCTCTATGAACACCAGCAGGATGGCAAATATGTGACCCATGCCGTCAAGATCGACAACAACAACCAGGGCTGGCAGAACGTCAGCCTGCTCCTCAAAACCTCGCCCGAATGCCGCGCCTTCAAGCTGTCGCTGATCGCCACCGGCGCCGACAAGCCCGTCTGGTTCAGCGACTTCGCCATTGTCGACGTCGAGGCGCCGCCGCGCCGGCGGGTGCCCCAGATCGCGGCGGCGCCGCCCTTGACCGCCGACTGGGCCGCTCCCGAATGGCGCCCGGCCGTCAGCGCCGACGCCTTCATCCGCCGCGGCAACGACGTCAAACGCCCGGTCGCCAACACCGAAGCCCGCCTCGCCCTGACCGGCAACACCCTCCACCTCATCATGCAATGCGAGGAACCGCGACTCGCCGATGTGCGCACCCAGCCCGGCGGAACTTGGGATGACGACACCGTCGAAGTCTTCCTCAAAACGCCGGCCGACGGCGGCCTGCTGCAATTCGGCCTGACGTCGGCCGGCGCCAAATTGAATCATGCCATCCAGGAAAGCACGACTGGCTTCCATACGGACTGGCACTCCCGGGCGACGACGGCCAACGCCGCCTCGAAGCCGACGACGCCTGCCTGGGACGGCGCCGTGTCCAGGCAAGCCCAAACCTGGACCGCTCAATTCGCCATCACCCTCCCGGAAAACGCCATCCCACCCTCCCGCCAGATCGAAGTCCTGCTGGCCCGTTCACGCAAATTGAACGACTTCGCGGAAGACAGCTCCTGGGGTTGGACCAACGGCAGCTTTTTCCGCCTCAGCGCCTGCTTTTCCCGCCTGGCCCTGGCGACCATTCCCGGCTCGGCGCCATCCGGACCCGCGCTTGACGCCCCGCCGCCGCCGCCACCAGGCCAGAGGGTCGTGCCCGCCCCGCAGTCGTTCCAGCCACTGGCGGACGCGCCCGCACTCCTGAAAAACCCGGTCCGCGTCTATGCCGGGCCGGGCGCCGCCAAGGCCCGGGACGCCATGGCCGTGATTTTCCGCCACCGCTTCGGCGTGGACATCGCGGCGGCCGAAGATCAACGGCAGGCTGACGTCGTGCTGGCGATTGCCCCGGACCTGACCTGGGCCGGCAGCGACGCCCTCGCCGCCTGGCAGCGGGACGAAGGCTACCGCCTGCAGACCGGCCCGGTCACGACGGCGACGGCGCGCACCCACCGCGGGCTGGTCTTCGCCCTCCAGACCATGGCCCAGCTCGCCGACGCCAGCGCCTCGGCCGTGCGCATCCGCCCGGCCGAGGTGACGGACTGGCCCGACCTGGCCCGGCGCGGCTGGCACGTCACCGCCCCCCAGACGCACGCCGACGTGCCCGCCGCCCTGGACGTGATCGACGTGATGGCGGCCCTGAAAATGAACTGGATCTCCATCCAGTTCGACAACCGCTTCCAGTATGAGCGCCATCCGGAGCTGTCCGGCCCGAACGCGCCGACCAAGGACGACCACCGGCAGCTCGCCGCCAGAATCGACCTCTACGGCATGGAAGTCATTCCCATGACCCAGTGCATGTCGCACTTCAACTACTTTCTGAAGCTGCCGGCATTCAAACATCTGGCCGAAATCCCCGAGCCCGGCCCGGACACCGGCCGCAAGCAGCTCTGGAACTACTGCCCGCGCCACCCCGAAGTCCACGCCCTCATCTTTGACATGATCGAAGAACACCTGGAATGCTACCCGCAGGCCCAATGGTACCACGTGGGGCTGGATGAAATCACCTTTGAGGCCATCGGGGTCTGCGAACGCTGCCGCGGCGCCACCGGCGGCGTCCTCCTGGCCGAAGAAGTCAACCGCCTGCATGCCTTCCTGACGTCCAAAGGCAAACGCATGTGCATGTGGGGAGACCAGCTCCTCGTCGAACACAACGGCGGCAAGCCCTTCCATACAGCGGCGGCCTTGCCGGACGTCCCCCGCGATGTCGTCATCTTCGACTGGCATTACTCCGAGACAACCGAATACCCGTCCGTGCAATTCTTCCAGAAACATGGCTTCGAGGTCATCGGCAGCGGGTGGTTCTTCCCGGGCAACATCGTCCCCTTCATCGCCGAGATGTTCCGACAGGAAGGGCTCGGCTACGGCGGCACGAGCTGGGTCAGCATCGCGCAAATCCGCCACAAATTCCAGCTGATGACGGCCTTCGTCCTGGCCGGCGACCGGTGCTGGAAAAAAACAGCGACGGCGCTGGACGACCTTTCCTATCGTCCGATAGACGTTTTCCGCGCGCTCTACGACGGCGCTTCGGCCCGCCAGCCCGCTCGCTTCCGCGAACTGCCCATTGCCGCCTGGGGCACGATGGCGCTGACCGGCGGCGGTGCCCATGCCTGGATGGGCCAAGGTCCAGAACATGACGCCGCCGCCCTGCCGACCGGCCGCGGCTGGTTCGCCGGCGTGCCGTTCACCATCCCCGCCACCGACAAACCGGTCGTCGCCCTGGCCTCGGCAAAGGACGATCCCGCCCTGGTCCCCGACTCGGCCTGGCAGATCCCCGTCGGCGGCAAAATCGCCGGACTGGCCTTCCTCCAGACCTGTTCCGTGCCGGAAAAATTCCAACGGCACCTGTATGACCGCAGCAACCTCAACCCGGTCAAGCCGGCCATGTACATCGTTCACTACGAAGATGGCGCCACGGCAACCATACCGCTGACGTGGGGGGTCACGTTGTCATCCTGGAATACCCAGATGGGCTCCTCGGACGCCGTCATCGGCTGGCAGGGAAAGACCCGCGGCGGCGCCATGCTCTCGGTCGAAGTGCTGACCTGGTGGAACCCGCGCCCCGAAGCCGAAGTCGCCGCTATTGACTTCCTCAGTTCACGCAACAGCGTCCGTCCAGCCCTCCTGGGCCTGACCGCCATCCTGGAGTGAAGAAGCCACCACGCGGCTGTTCAGTGGCCGGCAGGCCGGCAACAGGATTGCCGGCCTGAAGTTTGGCAAAACTCCTGATTGCAGTACCCAGACTTCGCCCGTCTATCCACGCCGTCCGCTGAACTGCAATTTTGGGTGCGACTGTAGTTGCCGCTTCGCCGAACTGGGCAAGGGAGAAATAGACACTCGGGCGCCTCAGGGCCTGAGGCACCTACTTGAGAGCGTCGAGCCGTTTTTCCGTGGGATATGCCAAAGTTCAGGCCGGCCGCTGGCGGCCGGCTCGGGCTCGGCCAGGGGGGCCGGCCGCGTAGCGGCAAGGCGCCTTTCGTCACGCCTCGGCCAAGGTCCGGGTGACGACATCCCGCAGGAAGGCGGCATCCTGGTTGCCAACTTGATCCGGGACGAACGAGATTTCCGCAGCCGGCCGCTCATACAGGAACGCGAACCACAGACAGGCCTGCAGGTACTGTCCCCGGGCATTCAAGTGGATTGTATCGCGCCAGAGCGCCAGCTCGCCGGTCTCGATGTCTTTTTTCCAGCCGATGGTCCCCACCAGCGCGCCGGCCTGGGGCGGGAGGTCCGGCCAGCGCAGTGTTTTCAACAGGGAAGGCGAATAGGGCTGGAACGGCTCCGGCTGCAGGCGCCGGGCCAGCTGCACGGCCAGGCCGGTCGGGATGACCCGCACCCCCAAATCCCGGGCCGCGCGCTGATACGCATCCGTCAGGCGCTCAAACATGTCTTCCTGATTGATTCCCCACAGGCCGGTGACGGTCAAACGCGGATCGTCGGAGCGATACGCCCAGGTCTGCTGCAGCACGACCTCGGCCTGAGGAGCGTGTTGGTGGACATAGTCGCGAATCAACGTGGCGTAAGGCTGGTACGTCTCGGGCTTCCAGCTATAATGGCTGGCCTGCTGAATCGTCACGATGTCCCACGGCTCCCGGGCCAGCAGCTCGCGCAGCTTCCAACGCCGGTCCTGATACATGCTGAAGACGTTGTCACTCTCTTCGCATTCAATGTATTTCCAGTGCCGATGCAGTTCGCAGCCGCCATGACTGGCCTCTTCCAAAGTCAATTCACAGCCCGGCACGGATGCCACCACTGGCGGAAGATAGACTTTCACGCTGCTGGAAAAGCTGTTGCCAATCGTCAGAATTTTCAATGCACTTCTGGGAGCCATGCGCCTGTTCTCCTTTATGCCTGGTTACTGGTCGGCTGACCTTCGCCGCATTCGGCGACGACCGTCGCGATGGCCTGTTCCATCCGTTCGCCGTCAATCTCGGTCACTTCGATTTTTTGCCCGATCGCCGTTGGCAGGGTGATGTGCAGCCGGCCGCCCAAATGCTCGCGGAATTCCTCCAGGCCGGCGAAGACATCCCGCCGGCCGAACCGGTCGCGTTGCTCCAGAGGCGCGCGGCAGAACGGCAGCTGGAAGGCCGCCAGCAACTCTTTCAACGCCTGGAACACGGCCTCCGGGAGCATCCCGCTGAGGACCGCGTATTGGGTGTCGATCAGCAATCCCATGCCGACGGCGACGCCGTGCGACAAGCGATTGGCGGACAGCATTTCGAGCTTGTGCGCGGCCCAGTGGCCGAAATCGAGCGGCCGGGCGCTGCCCCATTCAAAAGGATCGCCGTTGGTGGCGATATGCCGGACATGCAGTTCCGCGGAGCGCCTGACCATGACCTGTTGGGCGGCCGCGTCACCCGCCATGATGGCCATGGCTCGCTCCTGCAGAAAAGCAAAAAAATCAGCGTCCTTGATCATGGCCACTTTCACGGCCTCGGCGGCGGCTTCGGCAATCTGCCGCGGCGGCAGGGTCCGCAGAAACCGGCTGTCGTTGAGCACGGCCAAGGGCGGCGCAAACGTGCCCAGAAGATTTTTCTGGCCAAAGGCGTTGACGGCATTTTTCACCCCGACCCCGGAATCGGCCTGGGCCAGCGCGGTAGTCGGAATTCTGACCGGACGGATGCCTCGATGGAATATCGCGGCGGCGAAACCGGCCGCATCCAGCAGGGCGCCGCCGCCGACCATCACCAGGCAGGACTGCCGGCACATCCGCGCCTGCAGGAAAAGACGGCACATTTCCATGACCACGGCCATGTCCTTGGCCGCCTCGCCGCCGTCGACCGGCACGGGCGGCGCCGCCAGAAGCAACACGTCCGGATAATGCCCGCAGTAGGACGTTATTTCCCCGGGCAGGGCCGGGTAAAACGCCAGCAGCTGCCGTTCAAAAAGCACCAAAACCCGCACCGGCCCCGGCGCCGAAAGAGACCGGAACACATTCGCCAAAGCGGCATTCCCAACCTGGAAAACACCCTCCGTGAAGATGGTGTCGTAATGATGCAAAATGGAAAATTCTGAGGTGACCATGATCCGCCATTGGCTTTTCCGCAGCTAGACAAGCAGCCGCGACGCGATTCCTTCTTCTGTCCGCCTTGACAAAAAATATACATCGTCTACCGTATTCCTGACAGCCGTCCCGGGGATATTTTCCCTCGCCGGGTTGTTTTTAATGCACCTGCCCGGCGGGTGCCTTCCTGCCTGCTTCCACGTCTGCCAACGCCATTTCCACAGGTCCTGCCCCATGACCAGAATCGCGATTTTCGCCGACATCCATCTTCCCGACC
>JAKLHU010000490.1 GCA_022709995.1 Verrucomicrobiota bacterium
AGAGCAGAATCCAGGCGTCCCAAGGAAGCTCTCGTATTTTGCGCGGGCGGCCTGGTGGTTGCGAAGGGTTATGGCGCGGACCAGGTTGCGGTTCACGTCGGTTCCCAGGGCCACATTGATCAGCAGGTCGGCGTTCTGGACGATGAAATTCGCGTAGCGGGCCCCCATGATGCCTGGAAAACCGAAGTACATGGGGTCGTCGTACGCCAGCAGGTCCGCCGTCTTCCAGCTCAAAATCATCGGGATGTGATTGCTTTTCGCCCAAGCGACGAGGCGGTCGCCGCAGCCGGCCAGCTTGACGCCGTTGCCGATCAGCAACAACGGCCGCTCCGAAGCATGCAGCAACTCCGCCAGCCGCGACACAGGAATCTCGGGGAAAACCGGCTCCGGCGGGCAATAACCGTCCAGCGCGCCTTCGTCGATCATGGCGCCCTGGACGTCCAGCGGGACATCCAGCCAGACGGGCCCCATGCGGCCGGTGGTCGACTCGTGCCAGGCCCGTTCCAGATGATAGCGGATCTTTTCCGGCTCCAGCACGGTGACGGCGTACTTGGTGATGCCGGCGACCATGGATACAATATCCACCTCCTGCGAGCCCATTTGCCGGACGCCGGTCCCGGTCTTCAGGTCAGACCGCTTGGCCTGGCCGGAAAGAATGAGCATCGGGGTGGAATCGATGTAGCCGGCGGCGACGGCGGTGATCGCATTGGTGCTGCCCGGGCCGGAAGTCACCAGACCCACGCCGGGCGTGTTGGTGTGCTGCCCGTACGCCTCCGCCGCGATGGCGAGGGCCTGCTCATGCAGAAACGAAACATGCCGGAGCGCCGCGCAGCGGCCCAGGGCGTCGTCCAAATGCATGGCGCCGCCGCCGGGAAGCAGGAACACCTGCTTCACCCCGTGGCGGACCAGAAAATTCATGACATAATCGGCAAGACGGATCATAGGTGCTGCTCAACCTCTCATCTTGGTGCGAACCGCCAGTTCCTTCTCCGACAAGACGCGCTGGCCGGACCCACGGGCCGACTCCATGCCCCGGATCTGCTTGACGAATTCAATCAGCTCCAAGGGCTCCACGGAGGCCTTCTGGTCGGAGCCGTACATGGAACGGTCAAGAGTGATGTGGCGCTCCACGGATTCGGCCCCCAACGCGACGGCGCCCAGAGTCGCGATGTTGCCGATCTCATGGCTGGAATAGCCAACCGGGCAACCGTAACGGCGACGCAGTTCGGGAATCAGCAGCAGGTTGGCCTCCTCCAGGGGCATCGGATAAATGGATACACAGTGCATCAATTCAAAGGGACAACGCTTTTGGGTGAAAACCTCGACACTGCGGTCGATCTCCTCCCAGGTGCTCATGCCGGTCGCGATGAACGTGTATTTGCCCTCCTCGGCCACCGCTTCCAGAAGGGGGATGTTCGTCAGCACGGGCGACGCGACCTTGTTGTATTCCAAGTTGTACTTGCGCATGAATCGCTGCGCGCCAACATCCCAGCACGAAGCGAACCAGGCGATGTTGCGCTCCCGGCAATAGGCGTCAATCGCATCGTAGTCCTTCGCGCTGAACTCCAGGCCTTCCTTCTGAGCCCGCTGCGTCGAACCCCACGGACTTTGCCGGGGACTGTCCAAAAATTCCTGCGTGTAGACTTGGTCAATCGTGCGTTTCTGGAATTTGACGGCGTTGCACCCGGCCAGCACGGCGGCGTCAATCATCCGTTTCGCCAGCGTCAAGTCGCCGTTATGATTAATCCCAATTTCCGCAGAAACAAAAACTTGTTTCCTCATCGCGACTCCTGAATTGGTGACCAAAAGGACGTTAGGGTTGCAAACACCGCCGCCAAACCGGTTAGGGCTCGCCGGGGGCCGGCGCCGCCGGCGGTCTGGCCCGCCAGCCTGCCCGCCCCCGGGCAACTATATAGTACCCTATTCTCGCAACTTTTTCAAACAGCGACGCTCTGTTTATGCACAGCCAGGCCGTTTCCTCTGCCACGCCGCATACAGTGCAATGCACGGCGCCGGCGTGCCCCGCCGCCATATCAATATAAACGCCAATTGCCTTCCTGCTGCGGCCATCACCCGCAAAATCCCGACTTTCGGTAATCGGTCACCCATTGATAATGGCGGTCCAAGTGGCCAGGCGCGCCAAGGTGGCGCCTGAGGCCCTGAGGCGCTCAAGCGTTGACTCCTCTATCGCTCAATTCTCAATGGGTGACCGATTTCGACTTTCGAGGCAAGCCCTCACTCGAGGCCTTCCAAAAACTCCCCAGCAAGACGTCTTGCGCTTCTTCAAGAGCCTGGCGCCGATGCCCAAGACGTGATGACTGCCGACAACTATCCATTTTTTGGGGTCATGTGTAAAATATGGTGATGGAAGGCGATATCCGACAACGTGCACCGGAATCATCGCCATCCCAAGAGACCAATGCTCTTT
>JAKLHU010000491.1 GCA_022709995.1 Verrucomicrobiota bacterium
ACCTCCGGCACTGAGGCGCCCAAGCGTTGACTCCGCAAGTGCTCAGTGTTCAATGGCTGACCGCTTACGGCTTCCGCCCGACCGGCGGGGACAGCCCTTTGCCTTACTACCCGAGACCATTATATTATGATCATGAGCCAGCACTGGCGGCCGCCCGACCGCCGCCCCTGACCGGACCGCAACGGCGACAATATCCATCGTCCCCTTCATCGATATCACAAGGAATGACCATGCCCGCCCAGACCCTGATCGAAAAAATCATCGCCCGGCACCTCGTCGAAGGCGAGTGCAAGCCCGGCGCCGAAGTCAAAATCCGCATTGACCAGACCCTCTGCCAGGATGCGACCGGGACCATGGCCTTCCTGGAACTCGAGGCCATGGGCGTCGACCGCGTCAAAACCGAACTGTCCATCCAATATGTCGATCACAACACCGGCCAGATGGGGTCGGAAAACCCCAACGACCATCTCTATCTGCAAAGCGTCTGCGCCAGCAAAGGCGTTCTCTTCTCCCGCCCCGGCAACGGCATCTGCCACCAGGTCCACCTCGAACGCTACGGCATCCCCGGCAAAACCCTGCTGGGCGCCGACTCCCACACCCCGACCGGCGGCGGCATCGCCATGCTCGCCATCGGCGCCGGCGGTCTGGATGTCGCCCTCGCCATGGCCGGCAAGCCGTTCAAGCTGACCTTCCCGCGCGTCATCGGCATCCGCCTCACCGGCCAACTCCAGCCGTGGGTGGCCGCCAAAGACGTCATCCTGACCGTGCTCTCCCGCCTCGGCAGCAAAGGCAATGTCGGCACCGCCATCGAATACTTCGGCCCCGGCGTCGAAAACCTCAGCGTGCCGGAACGCGCCACCATCACCAACATGGGCGCCGAACTGGGCGCCACCACCTCCATCTTCCCGTCCGACAACGCCACCAGGGCTTTCCTCCAAGCCGAAGGCCGTCTGTACGCCTGGCGCCCCCTGGCCGCCGACGGCAACGCCGCCTATGACCGCGTCATCGAGCTCGACCTCGACAGCGTCGTGCCGATGGCCGCCTGCCCGTCCAACCCCGGCAATGTCAAAACCGTTGCCGAAATCGCCGGCATCGCCGTCTCCCAGGTCGCCATCGGCTCCTGCACCAACAGCTCGCTCAAGGACCTCCGCATGGTCGCCCAGACCCTCCAGGGCAAAACCGTGTCTCCCGAAGTGTCCTTGGCCATTGCGCCTGGCAGCCGGCAGGTGCTGGGCATGCTCTCCGCCGACGGCTCCCTCGCCGCCATGGTGACGGCCGGCTGCCGCATTCTGGAATCGGCCTGCGGACCGTGCATCGGCCAGGGCTTCAGCCCGGCTGACGGAACCGTCAGCGTCCGAACCTTCAACCGAAACTTCCTCAATCGGACCGGCACCAAGGACGACCAATCCTACCTGGTCAGCCCGGAAACCGCCGTGGCGACCGCCCTCACCGGCAAAATCACGGACCCGCGAACCCTCGGACTTGATTATCCAAAATGGGAGATGCCCGACCGGTTCCTGGTTGACGACGCCATGGTCATCGTGCCGCCGCCAGCCGGAAGCGCCGCCCCGATCGTACGCAAGGAAACCATCGGCGAACCGCCCCGCTGCACCCCACTGCCGGACGACGTCGACGCCGAAGTCCTGATCAAGGTCGGGGACAAAATCACCACCGACCACATCATGCCGGCCGGCGCCTTCCTCAAATACCGCAGCAACATTCCCAAATACGCCCGCTATGTGTTCGACTGCTTCAACGAGGAAGGCCAGCCGAGCTTTGCCGACCGCGCCCTCGCCGTCCGCGACCGCGGCCGGCTCGGCCTGATCGCCGCCGGCGACAGCTTTGGCCAGGGCTCCTCGCGCGAGCACGCGGCCATCTGCCCCATGTACCTCGGCGTCCGCCTCGTCCTCGCCGTCAACGTCGAACGCATCCTCGCCGCCAACCTGGTCAACTTCGGCATCCTCCCGCTCCGGTTCGAAAACCTGGCGGACCTGGAAGCCATCCAGCCCGGCCAACGCCTGACCATCGCCGGCCTCCGAGCCCAGCTTGCCGCCGGCAAGGCCATCGCCGCCACCCTCATCAGCGCCGACGGCAGCCGGCGCAGCCTGACCCTCACGCACCACTTGTCGCCCGAAGACATCGCGACCGTCCTGCAAGGCGGAAAACTCGCGGGATAACGACACCTCATGCCGCCACGGTTCACTTATTCCGTCCTCGGCCATTTCGCCACCGGCGGCATGGCCGAGCTCTATAGCATTGTCCTCAATGACGGGCAGAGAGCCCTGCGGCGGGAACTCCACGCCGCCAAGGTCTTCCGCCAATGTCCGAGGTCCAGCCACGCCCGGCCCGGATGATGCAGGTGCGAAAGATAACAACTATGAAACCTTCTGATGAGCACTTCGTCCGGGCGGCCGAGGTGCTGCGGCG
>JAKLHU010000492.1 GCA_022709995.1 Verrucomicrobiota bacterium
GAACTGGAACTGCTGCTCATGGTAGGGCGCTCCTTTCTTTCAAACCTTGATTTTCAGGACGATTTTCCGGCAGACGCCCTTGCCGCAGCAGGGCGCATGCGCGTCTTCCGGGTAAAAAATGGCGAAGCATCCGGGCCGGACCGGGAACCAGGCCAGGGGCGCGTCGCTGTAGAAGCCGCAGTCTTTGGCGTCGTCGAAGCCGAGGTCGTGGCCGAGTCCGCCCAGCGGCGACCAGCCCATGTGCTCATCGCCGGAGACGACCATCTGGAGGTCGATGTAGCGGCGGTGCACTTCGAGTTTGGCGCTGGCCGGCGGCCGGCCGGCCGGTTCCTGGACCAGGGCATAGAGGTCGTCGCCGCGCAGGTCAAGGCGGCCGATCTCCAAAGTCGCCAGCGGCTGCGTCAGCAGAAAATCGAAGGCCGGCCGGAACAGCGGGTGGGCGTCGGCGTATTGGCGCCAGTTTTTCAGGGAGTCAATAATCATGGAGTCAATCCTTTCCGGCGGTCGCCGCCAGGTTGGTTGCCGTCCTGGCCGGCCGACGCGGCGGCGCCAGGGCGGGGCGTTGGGGTGCCCGCCGGCGGGGGACGGGCGCCGAGAGCATCATGTCCATGGTGCTGGCCAGGAGGTTGTTGAGAAGCTTCATCCGGTCGGGCAGCAGGCAGCTGTGGGGCTTGCCGTCGCGGACCAATTCGACGCCTTTGCCCGGGTCGACCCAGAGCAGCCCCCAGTCGCGGCGCAGTTCATTCGGCTGCAGCAGCCCGGCCGGCGTGGCGACGAACATTTTTTCGGCCATGGGCCGGAACGTCAGGCGTTCCAGCCGGGTTCCCTTGTACAGCATGTTCTCCAGTTCGGCCAGGCGCTGACGCAGCTTCTGGTAGTGCGGGTTGAGGGAGCGTTCGTACTCCCAGATCGCGAATTCCTCGAACAGCACGTCGTTGGCCCGCAGCTCCGGTTCCTGCACTCTGATCTTGCCTTCTTCGGCCTCGGCCTCGGCACGCAGCCGGCTGACCTCGGCGACAATGGCTTCGGCGGAGGAGCATTCCGGCCAGCAGCTTTCCCGGGTCGGGCAGCAGATGACGATGGCATGGCGCAGGTTGGGCGCCCCGGCGCCGCAGCCGGCGTCCGCATCGTCGGGCTTGGGATTTTGCAGCCAGCAGGCGGCGACATCGGCCTTGAGGCGGGCGCCGGTGGTTTCGACATCGAAGCCGAGGCCGGACGGCTTCGGCCGCCGGGCCGCCAGCCAGATGGCGACGGCCTGGCGCAGGCGCAGGTGCTCCCGGTTGATTTTGCTCACGGACGAAGCCATTCCATGCTTCCTTTCTGCCACCGAGTCATGTTATCGGTTCAGACGTTTTTCCCGACCACCTGCAGGGATCCCAGCTCGACGCCGCCGAGGTATTTGGCCACGACCGGGCATTTGGCCCGGAACAAAAAGAAGATGGGCCGGTCATAGTCGTCCAAGGTTTCGAAGTTACCTTGGCCTTTGGCCACCACCAGGTCGGCGTGCCGCATGACCTGGTGGAAGGCCGGGTCGGCATGGCGGCTGGACACTCCCGGGGTGCAGTCGCCGGTGTCGACCACCGGGTAGCCCGCCAGTCCCGAAGAAGCCAGTTCCCGGCGGGTCACATCGTTGAGAATCGGCATGCCGCGTACCCCGAGGGTGATTTTGTCCCCAAACTGTTCAATGAGGAGACGGTCAAAGACGGCTTCGCCGCAATTGTCAAGCACATAGAGAATTTTCTCCGCCTTGGCCATGGCCAGTCGGAGGGCCGTGATGCGGTCAGGCGCCAGGGGCAGGGTGAGCACCTCGGTCAGGCGGCCCTTGGCCTCGGCCAGCTGGAAGCCGCCGTCGATGCCATAGTCGATGATGTTGCCGCCGATGGCGAGGCGGAGCGCCGCGTCGAAGGCGTCATGCTCCCGAGCCACCCGCTCGGCGATATCCCGCCATACCTCCTTCGCCAGTTCGGTGGAGAGGTCTTTTTCGACGCGATACAAGTCCGTGCCGCCGATGACTTGGTTGAGAATCAGCTGCTGGTCGCGGGCGAAGTCCGTCGGGGTCCGGTTCCAGTCCATGCCGGCCATGGAGGCCAGCATGTCGCGGAGCAGTTTTTCCCTGGTCGTGGAATCGTCCGAGGCCTTGCGGACCATATGATAGATTTGCTTGAAGACACAAGGCAGGCATTCATAGGTAAATTGCATGACATCGCTCCGCCGGGGCGAACAGGCCGTTAACATCCTTGCTTGGCTCATACTATATCCCGGTTTCAAGGATTATCTCAACCCGAAGCGAAAACTTGTCTGGCAAACCGGTTTTTTTCGTGGTTGCGCTGCTTTCTGGCGGCGTTGCCGGCCAATGACGCCGGGCAGCCAGACGTTATCAGGGACAGACCATGCTGTCCCGGCCGTCGGCGTGGCC
>JAKLHU010000493.1 GCA_022709995.1 Verrucomicrobiota bacterium
GACGACGTTGATGCCGCGGGCCAGGGTTTGCAGGTTGACGTCCGGGCCGACCGTCTGGCGGATCAGGTCCATGGAGTCGAAAGCGTCTTCGCCGCAGTAGAAATAGGGGCTTTGGAAACGGGCGCCGCCGCCGACTTCGAGATGGTCGATGCCGGCCTCGACGGCCGCCCGCAGGGCGGGAATGAAGTCGGCGGTGACCACGCGGGCGCCAATCACGGATTGGAAGCCATCGCGGAACGATGTGTCCATGAAGCGGATTTTTTTCATTGACAGGTGTCCTCGTCTAAGGGGAGGGTGGATATGGTAAGGAACAGGAGGTTGGTTAACGCCGGTGCCGTCGTTGGTCAGCGGGTGGCATGGATGGCGGCGACGATGGCGGCGACGACTTCGCCGTCCTCGGCGGCGGCCTTGACCGGCGCCGGCTTGTTGTTTTTCTTCGGGGCGGGCTCGGGCACGAGATGGGCGAACCGGGCGGAGATTTTCGAGCTCAGGTCGGTGCACCAGATCTGGATCAGGAGGAAGACGAAGGTCATGCCCATGCCGGCGACCATCAGGATCAGGGCGGTGCCGATGTACACGGTTTCGGAGGGATCAAACATGCTGGTACCTGTCTGGATTGGGAGTGGTTTATGGGCTCAAGGAAGTCATGGATGATACATACGCCGTGTCGGGGCGGGCAGGGGGGAAAAGCCATCGCATGCCCTGACAGGGGAATTAAAAATATAGCCCGGGAAATGGTTTTTTCCATGTCCCGGGCTATAAAAACAACGATTTCGGGCGTTTTCCGTCCGCCGCGGGTGTCGACGACAATCGGTTGGCGCCGGGTCGCTCCGTCGTTCGGAGCGTCGTTCGCCACGCCGGCCGTCCCTTCCGGGGCGGGCGCAGGGCGAGCCCTGGCCGTCGCGGCGGCGGCGGGGAGGCTGCGTCGTCGGCGGCGGTGGGGAGGCCGCGGCGGCGGCGGCGGCTGGGAAGGGACGGGGAAAGCGTTTCGGGTGGCGGGACGAGTTCAGCGCTTCGGTTTGACCGTGGCCTCGGCGGTTTCCATTTGTTCCGGCGCTGGCACGATTATGTCGACGGCGTTTGGGGAATGGGCGACGAAGCGGTGCCGGCGGGTGGCCGGCATGCCGGCGTAGTGGCCTCGGCGCGGTTGGATGGTGACGTGGTAGCCGTCGGGAGTGGCGCGGCCGGCGACCGTGGTGACGGCGATGTCGCCGTGGCAGTACTGCATGGAGATGCCGTCGTCCTCGTACAGGGTGTAGTCGGTGTCCGGGCCGGGATAGACATGCCAGGCAAGCAGTTCCGGGGTGGTGGCGCCGACATAGGCGGTGGGTTCCTGCATGGGGATGATGGCGCCGGCCTTGATGAACAGGCTGCCGCCGCGGTCGGCGGGGTACTCGGCTTTGATCCAGGCCGGTCCGCGGGCGATTTTGTCCGTCCAGAAGTCATACCAGTCGCCGGCGGGGAGGAAGACCTGGTCGGTGAAGGCGCTGACGAGGATGGCGTCGCCGAACATGTACTGTTGGAGGCACTGGCTTGCTTCCGGGTGTTGCGGGAAGGCCAGGGTCATGGCGCGCATGATGGGCAGGCCGGTTTGATGGGCCTGGTGGGCGGCGGCATAGATGTAGGGGGTCAGCTGATTGCGGAGATTGGCGTAGAATTTATAGGTGGCGTAGCGTTCCGGCGGCTGGAACCAGGGCTGATTGTACATATGCCAGGAGAAGCCTTGGGCCAGGGCCTGGAAGAACCCGTAATGGATACCGGCCAGGTCGAAGATTTGCATGTCGGTGCAGACGTTGGACTGTCCGGACAGGCCCAGGTTGAGGAGGGCGGGGATGGTTTTGGCGCCGCCGCCGGTGTCGCCGGCCCAGATGGCGGCGTAGCGCTGGATGGCGGCGTGGCCGCTGGGGGTGAAAATCTGGACGCGGCGGGAGGTGTGTTCGGTGAAGCCGTTGTTCATCTGCTTGGCGAGGAGGACCGGGTACAGGTTGTGCATTTCCGCGTCGTCCATGCCGTTGCGCCATTTGCGGTCCGGGTGGTACATGACCTGATTGGCGCCGTCGAGTTTGAAGGCGTCGGCGCCGTCGTCGACGAATGGCTTCAGGTGTTCGAACCATGGCACGCCGGTTTTGGTCAGCTTGTCCATGGTGATCGGGTAGAAGTGCGGGTCTTTGATGATGTCGTCGGCCACGTCGCCGGTTTCGGCCGGCAGCGGTTTTGGCAGTTTGCCGTTGTTGACGAGCATTTCCTCGTATTCGGAGAGGTCATAGTCGCAGCAGAGCCAGAGGCTGAGCTTGAACTTCATGTTCCGCAGCGCGTCGCTGAACTTGCCGTAGTCCTTGTTCTTGAGCCAGTAGGGGATGTGGAAGCGCTCCGGACTCCATTTTTTGTCCAGCGTGTAATCGTAATGC
>JAKLHU010000494.1 GCA_022709995.1 Verrucomicrobiota bacterium
GTCGGCTGCCGGGTGTGCAAGGGCTCGGGGTGGCTGGAAATCGCCGGGGCCGGCATGGTCAATCCGGCGGTCTTCAGAAACGTCGGCTATGACCCCGAGAAGGTGAGCGGGTATGCGTTCGGTCTCGGCATGGAACGCATCGCCATGATCAGGTACGCAATCAACGACCTGCGTCTCCTGTATGACAACGACATCCGTTTCCTGCATCAGTTCTGACGATTAGGCGCGGAAATCGTTGGTCAAGGCACGTTCTGGCGGGGGCGGCGGAAGTTGGGTTCCGCCGCCCGCGTGCATTTTGGCGAGGGGGGGGAAGACTGGCCTTGCCGTTCCGCACGGCGTGCCGTGGCCACGCGTTGGCCGTGCCGTGCCGTGCCGCTGCCCAGCCCGTCCGGCTCGCGATGCCGCATCGGTTGCCCGGCCAACGGCTCTGCCAGCGGCAGCGGGCTTGGCCAGTGCGTTCACGGCTTGGCCGGGAAGAAGAGCGGTTCGCCCTCGGGAGACGTCAGGCGGGCATAGAAGCCAAAGCTGAGCTTGTCGTCTTTCGCCAGGATTTTGAAATAGTTGGGGCCCGCCTGGAGTTGAATGGGCACCAGATGTTGGTCACGGCGGGCGATGTGGTCGCTTTGCGGGCCGAAGATGAGGCGGCCGTTCAGCTCGACGGTCAGCTCGCGGTCAAAGCCCAGGCGCAGCACTGCTTGCCGGGCCTGGTCGGCGACGACGACGGTGGTGGCTTCGGCCGCGCAGTCGTCAACGCTGCCGAAGAAGAAGTCGAGGTCGACATAGCCGTTCCCGCAGTCCTTGGTGGTAAACGGCCCGATGCCGAGCGCCGACGGCTGCCCCGACACCAGCTGGATGTCCCAGCGGGTGAGATAGGACAGCTGCCGGCGCAAAGCGGTGATTTCTTCGGCGCAGCTTTTGGCCAGCGAGGATGGCGGCTGGGCGGGTTTTGCCGGCGCCGGGGCGGGAATTTGCGCCTGGACCTTGAGCAGTTCGTTGAGGAGCCGTTCCGGATCGCGGTAAAAATCCTGATGTTGGCGGCAGACGTTATGGAAAATTCCGCTGTCAACTCCTTGCAGCAAGGGCAGATAGGTCAGCATTCTGGCCAGCAGCCGGCGTTTCTGGGCAACCTCCGCCGGCGTGTGGTCTGGATGCTCCAGGATCGCCTGGAATTGAAGGGTCATGATTTCAAGCAGCTCCTTGGCGGCCAGGCCTTGGACGGCGGCCGGCGTCGGCAGACCGTCGGTCGTGGTTTGGTGGTTGTAGTCGGTATTGAGAAGGCGCGGCAAGGGCCGCGGCAGCCGCACCGGCCGGGCCGGCGGGTAGTCGACGGCGGGCAGGGCAACCGCCTGTTCCAGAATCGCCATGTTTTCGGCCAAGGCGGCAGTGAGCTTTTTCTGCATCTCGGGCGTCACGTCGCGCCGCCAGCTCCGCTGCCTGAGATAATCGCGGGGGCTGATGCTGTTGACCAGGTTATCCCGCAGGTTGCTCCAGGCCTGGAGATAATGGACCAGAGCCTGTTCCGGGAAGCGCCGGCGCAATTCGGCGATGACCTCTGGGGACATGTCTCCACTCAGCCGGTGGAACCGGAGGCAATCCAGGCCATGATGGAAGTCCCCGGTGCGCCGGAAGCGCTCCTGGAGGATGGCCTGGGCGGCGGCGAAGTCGCTTGACACAAGGCAGACGGCGATTTTCAGTTCCAGGTCGTCCTGGCTGGCGCCGTTGGCGATGGCCTGGCGGTAGAGTTCGACCGCGCGTTGGCGCAACTCGCGGGCGGCGCCGGTCTGGCGGTAGCGCTGGGCCCGATCCGAGACTTTGGCCAAGGATGACGGCAGGTCGCGGCGGAAGAACTCCTGGAAGTGGTCGGCGTCGGCCTGGGCGAAGGCGTCGCCGGCTTGTTCCAGAATGGCGGCGTCTGTTTCATAGCTGCCCTCGGCGAAGATGAATTCGATGGCGGCGCGGTCGAAGCGGCGGGCCTGGAGGTAGTTGAGGGCGTATTCGAGATGGCGCCGGGCGTTGGCGGCCGCGTCGAGCGGCTTTGCCGATGCCGCCGCCGTTTGGAAGGGGATGAAGAAGACGCGGGTGGTCTTGACGGGGCCGTCCTCGCGGGCGCCGAACATGCCGCCAAGCACCGACCAGCCGCCGCTGTTGTCTTCCAGGCGGCTGCGGTGATAGAACGGCATGACTTCCAGTTCCTCGAACCAGCTGCGCTGCTCGCGGTGATACAACCGATAGAGGACACTGCGTTCGACGAAGCCGTTGGCGTCTTTTTCATAATAGTTGGCCAGCCCCCCGCCCAGGCCCCAGGCGCGGGTCTCGCCGCGGGAGCGCTCCCGCTGATACAGCCACCAAAAAACGGACAGCCGCGAAAAATCGTTGTCGCGGTTGGTTTCTTGGACATAGAAGGGG
>JAKLHU010000495.1 GCA_022709995.1 Verrucomicrobiota bacterium
ATCGCCTACAGCCACTGTATCGCCCACGGCATTGACATGCGCAAGGGCATGGAACAGCAGAAGCTGGCCGTGCAGGCCGGCCACTGGCCGCTCTTCCGCTACAACCCGTCGGCCGAAAAGCCCTTCACCTGGGACAGCAAAGAGCCCGATGGCCTCTTCCAGGACTTCCTCGCCGGCCAGAAACGTTATACGTCCCTGGCGAACACCGCCGCGGCCGCCGACGCCGAACGACTCTTCAAGGAATGTGAAGAAAATGCCGTCCGCCGCCTCGACCTCTACAAAAAGTTCGGCGACCTGCTCTGACCTGGTCGCGAACCACCCCACCCTGAATGACAGGGTCTGACCCCCGGGGCCTGACTGCCACCACCGCAGTCAGGCCCTTTTCTATCTTGCCAATAGCCGCCCTCTTCCGGTCAACAATATCGGTCGCCTTTTCGACAGACCGGCCAAAAAAACGTCATCCCTTCCTCTTGGGTCGTAGACAGGCGGTCGCGGCCGGGAATTGTCCGGCTGCTCCATTAGATGGATCGATGACGCCGAAGCGGCACGGGAGAAGTGACACCGGTTTCCAACCCGGTCTCGCCAACCATCGACACAACGCCTTTTACGGCAGCTGCTGGAGCCATAGTCATGATGCATCGGAACCGGTCCTTCCCTGCTGCCATGACCCGAGAGTTCCCGGTTATGCTGCCCGAACGAGAAATTATCCCGGAGTCCAGCGACCGGGCTTCGGCCGGCCCACTGCTCCTACCCCGGCGGTCGCGCCGAGGCCTTTGCCGCGCCGTGGCTATCGGCGATTGTCCTGTACTGCCCAAGAAAGAAAGTTTACACCAAAACCACGCAAAAGGATTCACCCTCAAGGCAAATGCGCGCCGGCGTGATATATTTGCGGATGGTTCTTCATTTTTTCCACCATCGCCGCGTTCCTCGTCTGTGCAAAGCTATTCCAATACATCAAGTTCCGGGACTCATCCTGTCCCTGTCGAACTCCTTCAGGAAAGAACTGAGATGTCTTCCACACACATCCGCAGCTTGTTTTCCATTCTTCCCATCGCCTTGACGGCCCTGGCCGGCGCCGACACCGTGGACGGCTTCATCGCCGGGCAGGTGACCGCCGCCAACGGCCGTGTCCTGCCCTACCGGCTCTTCATGCCCTCGGTCCCCGCCAAAGCCAAACTCCCGCTGATCGTGCATTTCCACGGCGCCGGCAGCTGGGGCGACAACAACACGGCCCAGCTCGGCCAGGCCAGGCGCTTTGCCGCCAACGCCTGGCAAAACAAATATCCGTGCTTTGTCCTGGCGCCGCAGACCCCGACCGGCGAGAAATGGGTCGACCTGGACTGGCGGAAAACCGACCATGTCATGCCGGCCGAACCGTCCTGGCAAATGGCCGCCGTCCTTGCCCTCGCGGAAAAGCTGATCCGCGAGCTGCCGATTGATCCGGCCAGAATCTACGTCAACGGCCAGTCCATGGGCGGATATGCGACCTGGGACGCCATCTCGCGACGGCCGGACCTGTTCGCGGCCGCCGTGCCAGTCTGCGGCGGCGGAGACCCACAACAGGCGGACACCATCAAGACCGTCCCGATCTGGGCCTTTCATGGCGCCCGGGACACCACGGTCCCGCCGGAAAATTCACGTCGCCTGGCCGCCGCCCTGCAGCAGGCCGGCGCAACAATCAAATATACCGAATATCCCGACGTCGCCCATGACGCCTGGAATTTCGCTTATGACGAACCGGGCCTGCGCGACTGGCTCTTTGCCCAACGCAAACCGACGCCATCAACAAAATAAAAAAGCAGGAAGACGGAATGTATAGACATCCATCTTCCTGCCTTTAACGATTCGGCCCGGCTCGGCCGCCGTTGCAATACGGCGGCCCAGCCGGCGGCGACGTAAACGCCTTAACTCAAGTACCAGCCTTGGCCGCCGCCACCGCCCGCCGGCTTCGGAGATGAACCGGTAGGGTTAAATTTTTTCGGCTTGGGCTTTTCCCCGGAATGGCCAGTACGCGCGTCGGTTTCACCTCGCGGTCCCTGCGGAGCACTGCTGCCGGGACCCGCACGGAAAGGCCGGTCGCCGCCGCGATACGGACGATCGCCGCCAGGAGCACTGCCGCCGCCGGCATAACCCCCGCGCTCGTCGCGACCGCGATACGGACGGTCGCCGACGGGAGCGGCGCCGCCGCCGGCATAACCGCCGCGCTCGTCGCGGCCGCGATACGGACGATCGCCGCCAGGAGCGGCGCCGCCGCCGGCATAACCGCCGCGCTCGTCGCGACCACGATACGGACGATCGCCGCCAGGAGCGGCGCCGCCGCCGGCATAGCCGCCGCGCTCGTCACGGCCACGGTACGGACGGTCGCCGCCAGGAGCGGCGCCGCCACCGGCATAACCG
>JAKLHU010000496.1 GCA_022709995.1 Verrucomicrobiota bacterium
ACAAGCAGGCAGGCCGAATCCGGCCGCGGCGACCGGCCATGGCGACCGCCGCGTCATCATCAGGACGGTCGGTCTGAAAAAGACGTATCTGATGAAAGGCGTCCTGACCGAGGCCCTGCGCGGCGTCGACATCGAGATTTTCCAGGGCGAATTCATCGCGGTGATGGGTCCGTCCGGCTCCGGCAAGTCGACGTTTTTCAACATGATCGGCGCGCTGGACAGCCCGTCGGTGGGTCGTGTCTTCATTGACGAAGTCGATGTGGCCCAGCTGACGGCCGAGGAGCTGGCGTATCTGCGCTGCCACAAGATCGGCTATATTTTCCAGAGCTACAACTTGATCAAGTACATGACGGCCTTGGAGAATGTGACCACGCCAATGGCGTTTGGCGGGGTGATGCCGGACAAGGCGCGGGAGCGCGGCATGGGCATTCTGGACCTGGTCGGCCTGAAGGACCGCTGGCACCACCGGCCGATCGAAATGTCGGGCGGCCAGCAGCAACGCGTCGCCATCGCCCGTTCCCTGGCCAACAATCCCAGCGTGCTGCTCTGCGATGAGCCGACGGCCAATTTGGACCTGCATACGGGGCAGGAGATTCTCGAATTGCTGCAGCGTTTGAACAAGGACAAGGGTGTGACGGTCATTTGCGCCACCCACGACCACCGCATGATGAACATCTGTGACCGGCTGATGTGGATCCGGGACGGCCGCATCGACCGCATGGCGAATCGCAGCGAGGTCCATATCGAAGTCGGCGGCATCGAATGAAGGCGCTCCGGCCGCCCGCCGGGCGGCTTCCTCCGGCAAAACTCGGGGGCGGGCGCCCTCCAGATACATAGTATTGAATATAGCGATAAAAACAGAAGTAACGGCTGGAAACGGTCTGGCGGCGATGATGGGGCGCCGTCAGCCAGGTCATATCACCAAAGCAGCGGGGAAACTGAAAGCGAATGAAGCGCTGGACACTTATCATAGCGGTGTGGTTGGCGGCGGCGGCGGCCTGGTCGGCGGAGCCGCCCCCGGAGTTTGTCTCGGACTGCGAGCGGCTGAGCGCCGGTCCACACCGGCTGAGCGGCACGCCGGAGTACGGCTGCGCCGCCGACCATGTCCGGGCGCGGCTCCAGGCGATGTCTCCGGACGCGATCATCGAACAGCCGTTCGCGTCGGCTCAGGTCAAGGTGCGGCGCGCTGACCTTGTCTTGGCGGACGGCCGCGTGCTCGCGCTGCATCCCATGCGGCCGAACGGCGTCATTCCGCCGGTGACTCCGGAGGCCGGGGTGGCCGGCCCCGTCGTCCACATGGGCCTGGGCACGGCCGCCGACTTTGAACGCGCGCCGGTGGAGGGAGCGCTGGTTGTTCTGGACTACAATTGCGGGCAGGGCTGGCTGCGGGCCTTGCGCCTGGGCGCCAAGGCCGTCATCTTCACGCGACCGCGGGAAGCCGACGCCCGGCATCCGCATCACGCCGAGAGCAATGTCAATCTGCTGCGGTTCTACTATGACGGCCCGGCCGCGGACATTCCGGCCGGCTCGACGGCGGTCCTGCACGGCAGCGTTGTCTGGGCGCCGGTCACCGGCCGCAATCTTTTCGCGTTCTTCCAAGGCACGGATCCCGTGTTTGCGCAGAGCAAGGAAGAAGTCGTGATTCTGGCGGCCAACCTTGACAGCTACGGCGAGGTGCCGTGGCTGTCGCCCGGTGCGCGCGGCGCGGCCAACGCCGCGGCGCTGCTGCATCTGGCCGGCGAGGTCAGCCGCCATCGGCCGCGCCGCCATACCCTGGTCGCCTTCTTTGATCAGCAGGCGCGCGGACATCTCGGCAGCAGCTATTTCTACCGGGCCTTGGAAGCCGACAAGCCCGACGTCACGCTGGCGAAGCGGGAGGAATCCTATGCCTATGAAGTGGCCTTCATCAGCGAGATGCGGGCGTTGCTGGCCAGCGCGTCGCCGCTGACCGCGCGTTCCAAGGACGCCCGGCGGCGTTTTCTCGACCGCCTGGCCGACAAGGCCCAGCAGCAGGCCCATATCTACAAAGACAAGGAATTCCGCTTGAATGACGAGCTTTTGAACTACCGCAAGACGTATGGCGCGCAGCTGCCGGAGAACCTGCGGGGGCGGGTCGGGGAAATCGTCTCGGCCAAGGCGGCGGTCATTCCCGTTAAGCAGTCCTGGAACGAGCTGCAGCGGGTGGTCGGCCGGCAGAAACGCCAGGCGGGCGGCGAGGCGGTCGCTCTCACTCCGGAAGTGCAGGCCAATCTGGACCTGATCATCGCCCAGGTCCGGGACGACATCGAGGCCAGGGCCCGGGAGCTTGCCGCCACGGATGACTTCTTCAAACCGTTCGCGGAAAAGAGCTACCGCGGCAACATGAATGTCACGACTTTGCGGACGGCCATGGGG
>JAKLHU010000497.1 GCA_022709995.1 Verrucomicrobiota bacterium
GCCGCGATAGGTGCTGCGCGGAATCGGCTGCACGATGGAGATGACGGACTTGCAGTCCGGGAAGATGTTTTTCGGGTGCATGCGCTCCGGCGCTTCCGCGAAGCGTTCGATGTTCGCCACCCCGAGCACCTCGACTCCGCCGCCGCCGGCGCCGAGCCGGTTGGCGAGGTCCTTGAGCATTTTCGACGTCAGTGTTTTTGCCATGGTATGTTTTTCTCCCGGTGGGTTTACGCGTTGATGTTACGACCGACCAGATCGACGGCCCAGGTGGGTTTGGTGCGGAAGCGGCCGCCTGGGAATTTGCTTACCAGGCCGCGTTCGGTCAAGGCGTCCAGGCAGGCCCGGCCGCAGGAGGCGGCGATCCGGTCGATGGTGTTGAAACGTCCAAAGTTTGTTTGGATGGCGCCGTTTTTGCATTGTGCGCAGATGGCTTCGTGGCGTTTGGCGACGGTCGATTCGGCGCCGGTCATGCCTTCCTTGGCGGTCACTTCGGGCTCGAACGCCTGCAGGGGGCAGGCGTCGATGCAGGCCTGGCAGTTGGCGCAGAGGCGCGGTTTGCTGACCGGGTCAGGTGTGAACTCGAAATCGCTGACGAGCATGGCGAGGCGTTGGCAGGGGCCGTATTCCGGGGTGAGGAAGAGGCCGTTTTTGCCGATTTCGCCGAGGCCGGCGGCCTGGGCGGCGAACATCCAGTCGACGTAGACGTTCGGGGCCGGCTTGCCTTCGGCGACCGGCGCGCCGAGCGGCTGTTTGGCCGCGGCCTTGGCGTCATAGCCGAACATGGGCACGGCTTCGTAGCCTTGTGCTTCCACCCAGATGGACAGGTCATAGGTTGTCTTGGCCAGCAGCTGGTCTTCGAGGTAGAGGAAGCCGAATTTGTCATAGGACGCGGTGTTGGCGGCGCCCTGGTCGATGGCGCGCATGGTCCCAAAGGGGATTTTGCGGCCGACGACGATCATCGATTTCGCCTGCGGGAAAATCGACAGCGGGTTGGCGGCGGCGGGGACTTGGGCGAAACGGTCCATTGACGCGATCCCAATCAGGTCGGCGCCGAATTTTTTCGCCATTTCTTTTAACGTCTTGGTATCCATGGTGTCAGCTTATCTCCGGGAATGAAGGTGATGGATCGCTGCCGTTACTGTTTCGGGCAGACTCCCCCGACGAAGGCGACTTTTTCGCCGTCGAGTTGTTTGTCGCCGCGGAGGCCGATGCTCCAGGCCTGGCGTTGGCGGAACGGCTGGGTGAACTGGTTGGCGACGTGGTCGGCGAGGGCGATCATGCAGGCTCGGCCGCAGGAAGCGGCGTAGCGGTCGACTTTGTCGCAGGAGCCGGGCTTGGGCGAGGCGCCGTTCTGGCAGCGGCTGCAGAGGTCGAAGTCAATGGCGGTGGCGCCGTCGTTGTCGAGGGTGATGGCCTGCAGCGGGCAGGCTTTGACGCAGGCGTCGCAGTCGCGGCAGAAGTCGATGTCCTGGACCGGGTCGGGCGCCAGGTCGGCGTCGACGAGGATCATGGCGAAGCGTTGGCGGTGACCGTATTCCCTGGTCAGGAAGAAGCCGCCCTTGCCGACCTTGCCCAGTCCGGCGGCTTCGGCGACGGTGCGGTAGTCCGGGAAGTTTTGGCCGGGGCTTTCGGTGCTGGGCAGGAGCGGGATGGCTTCGGCGCCTTGTTCTTCGAGCCAGCTGGTGAGCAGATAAGCCGTCCGGGAGAGGAATTCATGTTCCATCCAGCCGTTGCCGAAGCATCCGTAGGTGGAGCCGAAGTTGGTTCCTTCCTCGATGCCCCGCAGGGTTCCGCGCATGATGCGGTGTCCGATCACGATGACGGCCTTGGTGCGGTCGGAAATGGAGAGCGGGTTGCGGTTTGGGGGCAGGTTTTGCAGGCGGCCGACGGGAGCGATGCCGACTAAATCGGCGCCGAACTCCCTGGCCATTTTTTTGACTTCCGCGGCGTCCATGATGTGTGTTTCTCCTTGCGATTGTGGTTGCGCAACAGGCTGGGGCTGGGACGGACAAAAGGGGTGCGGGGGCAGACGGCCGCCTACCAGATGGTTTCGATTTTGCGGGCGGCGGCGGTCATGCGTTCGCCGAAGACGGCTCGATAGTCGACGCTGGCGTGCCGGCCGGCGGGGAAGTACATGCCGATGGCGGCGGGCGGGCCGGGGGCGAGTGTGAGGGGCACGGCCAGGGCCACGACCTGGCGGTCGATGCCGGGCGTGTACAGGACAAAGCCTTCCTGGCGGATGGCGGCCAGGAGTTTTTGCAGTTCCGGTTTGCCACCGGCCTGGGGCCATCTTTTTCCAGGCAGGCCGAGGTTGTTGATAACCGTGGTCACGTCGTCGTCGGGGGCCATGGCCAGCATCATGCGGCCGGTGGCCGTGT
>JAKLHU010000498.1 GCA_022709995.1 Verrucomicrobiota bacterium
GCGAAGTCTCGCCGCTGCGCTTTCTCAACAAGCGCGTCACTGGCTGGGCCAACCTGCGCTTCAAGCGCAAACACGTGCACAAGCCCGAAGCGCTGGCGCGCGTGCTCGACGCCGTGCACGACGCCAATCCGGATCATCTGGTGGTCACCGGCGATCTGACCAACCTGGCGCTCGAGCGTGAGTTCGAGGCCGTACGGCGGGTGCTGGCGGACGTCGTGCGCCTTCCCACCGATCGCATCAGCATCATCCCCGGCAACCACGACGCCTACGTCCAGAACCACCTCTGCCGGGAAGCCCTGGAACAAACCTTCTTCCAGCTCAACCGTAGCCGCTGGCAGCTTGCCGAACTACCGGCCATCCTGCCGCACGGAGACGCCGTCCTCCTGCTCATCAACGGCGCCCGGCCCGTCTGCCCCTGGCTCTCCTGCGGCAGCCTCAGCGAAACCGCCCTCGCCCGCCTCGACGCCCTCCTGCCAGAACCCCGCCACCCCGCCGAAACCCGCCTGGCCGTCTGCCATTTCCCGGTGTTCACCCCGAACGGCGGCACGCCGGGATGGCGGCGCGGACTCCACGGCGGCGACGCCATCCGCCGGCTCCTGCGGCAACACCGCCTCGACGCCCTCCTCTGCGGCCATATCCACCGCCCGTTCATCGTTGCCCTACCCAATGGCGCCATGCAAGTCTGCGCCGGCTCCCTGACCTTGAACACGACGTTCGCAGTGCTCGACTGGTCCCCCGACAGGCCACACCTGCGCTGCCAGCACATCACCTTGACGTGAACCACCCCACCCGTTGCCACCATCCCGCTTTCCGGCAAACACCCCCCCGCCCAACCCAAAACGCAGGACAGCCCATGCAACACTACCTCGCTTTCGACCTCGGCGCCTCCAGCGGCCGCGCCATCCTCGGAACAATCGCCAACGGCCGCATCACCCTGCAGGAACTGCACCGCTTCAACAACGGCGGCGTCGCCGTCAACGGCGGACTGTTCTGGAACCTGCTCGGCCTGTTCGATGAACTGAAAACCGGCCTGCGCAAAGCCCTCCAGACCGGCGTCGAACTGTCCGGAATGGCCATCGACACCTGGGGAGTCGACTACGCGTTCCTCGACCGACAAGGCTTCCCCGTCGGCTTCCCGCATCACTACCGCGACGCCAGGACCGACGACGCCATGCCCTGGACCTTCGCCAAAATCTCCCGCCAGGACATCTATACGGCCACCGGCATTCAATTCATGAGCCTGAACACCCTCTTCCAACTGGCGGCCTCGGTGCGCGACCGCGACCCGGGCCTCGACATCGCCGACAAACTGCTGTTCATGCCGAACTTCCTGACCTACCTGTTCAGCGGGCACGTCGGCGCCGAATACAGCATCGCCACCACGTCCCAGCTGTTCAACCCCAGCACCGGCGACTGGGCCTGGCCGCTGATTGACGCCCTCGGCCTGAAACGCACGCTGTTCCCGGCCATCACCCCCCCCGGCACCATCGTCGGAACCCTCCTGCCGGCCATCCAGGCGGAACTGAAATGCCCGCCCCTGCCCGTCATCCTGACCGGCAGCCACGACACCGCCTCCGCCGTCGCCGCCGTCCCGGCCACCGCCGGCCAGTCCTGGGCCTATCTCTCCAGCGGCACCTGGAGCCTGCTCGGCGTCGAACTCGACCAGCCCCTGATCTCGCCGGAAGCCATGACCGCCAACTATACCAACGAAGGCGGCGTCGGCGGCAAAATCCGCTTCCTGAAAAATATCATGGGCCTGTGGCTGATCCAGGAATGCCGGACCGAATGGAAACGCCAGGGCCTCGCCTACACCTTCGATGAAATGGACGCCATGGCCGCCCAGGCCGAACCGCTGCGCTCCTTCGTCAATCCCAACGACCCCTCGTTCACCGCCCCCGGCGACATGCCGGGCCGAATCGCCGCCTACTGCCGGAAAACCGGCCAGCCCGTCCCGGAGACGCCGGGACAAATCCTCCGCACCGCCCTGGAATCCCTGGCCCTCCGCTACCGGCAGACCATCGATGAACTGGAACACATCACCCGCCGGCCCATCACCGTCCTGCATCTGGTCGGCGGCGGCTGCAAAAACGAAATCCTCAACCAGTTCACCGCCGACGCCGTCCGCCGCCAAGTCGTGACCGGCCCGACCGAAGCAACCGCCCTCGGCAACATCGCCGGCCAGGCCATCGCCACCGGCGACCTCAAGGACCTCCAGGCCGCCCGCGCCATCATCGCCGCCAGCCCGTTCGCCACGCTGGGCGGCAGGCCCTTGACGGCAAGCAATTCCGCCTCGCTACCTTGGTTGACCGAGACCTGCCTGGCCGCTGCCTTGGCGGTGGCGGCTTTCTCGGCCGGTAGGGCGGCCGGTTTGACTTC
>JAKLHU010000499.1 GCA_022709995.1 Verrucomicrobiota bacterium
CGTCGTTGAAATTCACGCTCTTCAGCATGACGAACAAAACCGTCCTGGCCAAAGGACTGGTGGAACGGATCGGGATGAAAAATCCCCATCTCATCTACCATCCCGGCAGCAACGGCAAACTCGAAGAAGACCTGACCATCAAGAACCATAGCGAAGCCCTGCGCTCCATCTGCGAAAAACTGGTCAACCCGGCCAGCGGCGTGCTGAAATCACTCGCCGAAGTCGAAGCCATCGGCCACCGCGTCCTGCATGGCGGCAAAACCTACACCCAGCCCATCCAGGTTGACGAATCCGTCAAGGAGGGCATCCGCAAATGCATCGTCCTCGGACCGCTTCACAACCCCGCCAACCTCGGCGGCATCGAAGCCTGCGAACAAGTCTTCCCCGGCATCCCCAACGTGGCCGTCTTCGACACCGCCTTCCACCAAAGCATGGGCCCCGAAGCCTATTTGTACGCCATCCCCCGCGAATTCTACGAAAAATACGACGTGCGCAAATACGGCTTCCACGGCACCAGCCATAAATTCGTCTACTTCAACAGCTGCGAATTCCTCGGCCTCGACCCGGAAAAAGCCAAAATCGTGACCTGCCACCTGGGCAACGGCAGCAGCCTGGCCGCCGTCAACGGCGGCAGAGTCGTCGACACCAGCATGGGCCTCACACCCCTCATGGGCCTGGTGATGGGAACCCGCTGCGGCGACCTCGACCCGGCCGTCATCCCCTTCCTCATGGCCCAGACCGGCTACTCAACCTCCGAAATCGACGCCATCCTCAACAAGAAAAGCGGCTTGCTCGGAATGTCCGGCCTCTCCAGCGACATGCGCGACATCGAAGCCGCCCGCGACCAGGGAAACCCCCGCGCCAAGGAAGCCTATGAGGTCTTCATCCACCGACTCGTCCACTACATCGGCGGCTATCACCTCCTCCTCGGCGGCGCCGACGCCATCGTCTTCACCGGCGGCATCGGCGAAAATGGCATCAATACCCGCCGCATCATCGTCAACCGCATGGCCGTCCTCGGCTGCGAACTGGACGAACAGGCCAACAACTGCCGCGGCAAACAAGTCGTCATCACCAAACCCGGCGCCAAACTGACCGTGCTCGTCACCCCCACCAACGAAGAACTGATGATCGCCATGGAAACCCTCGCCCTGGTGAAACAGCCGGCTTGCGCATAATACCGCCACTCCCGGCCTTACTTCGATACGTGCACCGCCCCACGCAACCACATCCACACCGAAAACGCAAGGAGAATGATACATGGCTGGCCTCATGCAGAAACTGTTCCCCAAAGCCGCCGCCGCCGGACTGACCCTGGTCCTCCCCGAAGGACATGACCCCCGCGTCATGCAGGCCGCCAAACTGGTCGCCGAACGCAAAACCGCCAAAGTCAAAATCCTCGCCACCCCCGCCGAAGCCGAACTCGCCGCCAAGAGCGTCTGCTTCCAGGGACTCGAGGTCGAAATCATCGACTGGACCAAGTCGCCGCTCTTCGAACGCCTCGCCAACGCCCTCTTCGAACGCCGCAAAAGCAAAGGCGTGACCGAAGCCCAGGCCCGCGAAATGACCGCCAACAGACTCTATTTCGGCAACCTGATGCTCAACCAGGGCCTGGTCGACGGACTGGTCGCCGGCTCCATCGCCTCCACCCCCGACATGCTCCGCAGCGCCTTCCACTGCGTCGGAACGGCCAAAGGCATCAAACTGGCCAGCAGCTGCTTCGTCATGGACCTGAAAACACCAGCCCCCGCCGGCGACGAAACCCTCATCTTCGCCGACTGCGGCGTCAACCCGAACCCGACCGCCGAAGAACTGGTCGACATCGCCCTCGCCACCATCAACACCCACCAGGCCCTGATCGGCACCAAGCCCCGCCTCGCCTTCCTCTGCTATTCCA
Organism: Verrucomicrobiota bacterium; assembly: GCA_022709995.1. GTDB lineage: Bacteria > Verrucomicrobiota > Lentisphaeria > Oligosphaerales > Oligosphaeraceae > JAAZKI01. Next base: position 1,898 of record JAKLHU010000499.1, read on the forward strand.
CCAAAGGCAGCGCCAAAGGCGACCTGGTCACCAAAATGGCGACCGCCGCCGAATTGACCAAAACCCGCGTCGCCGAACTCGGCCTCGACGCCCTCGTCGACGGCGAACTGCAGGCCGACGCCGCCCTGGTCCCCGCCGTCGCCGCCGCCAAGGCCCCAGGCAGCTCCCTCCAGGGCCAGGCCAACATCCTCATCTTCCCGGACCTGAACTGCGGCAACATCTGCTATAAAATGACCCAGCGCCTGGCCGGCGCCGAGGCCTACGGACCCATCATGCAAGGCGTCGCCAAACCGATCAACGACCTGTCCCGCGGCTGCTCCGCCGAAGACATCGCCGGCGTCGTGTCGCGCTGGACCGGCGTGCCCGTCGACCGCATGTTGGAGGGCGAACGCGAGAAACTGATGAACATGGAGGTCGAACTCGGCCGCAAGGTCGTCGGCCAGAACGAGGCGATCAAGGCTGTTTCGGCC
>JAKLHU010000005.1 GCA_022709995.1 Verrucomicrobiota bacterium
CCCGGATTTCAAATGCACGAAACTCGGCTGTGACCGATTGGCCTAAAAACGACAACGGCGCCCATCGGTGATTCAAAACAAGGCGGTTATGACACGGAAATCATCCGGAAAATCGCGGGGTCGGTTCACATCACCTTGAATTTGGGCAGGTCCTGGATGTCGACCAGGCCGGTCAGGCGGCCGTTGTCGTCGACGACGAGGATGTCGTCGATCTTGCGTTTTTCCAGCAGTTTCATGATTTCGACGGCGAGGCAGTTTTCGTTGATGGCGATGGGGTTGGGGGTCATCACCGATTCGATGGGGGCATCGAGGACAGCGGTGTCGCGGGTGATCTGGCGGCGGAAGTCGCCGTCGGTGAAAATGCCGAGGAGGGCGTCGTTGTCGTCGACGACGGCGACGGCGCCGCTGCGGGCGTTGGTCATGGCCAGCAGGCCATCGCGGACCGGGGTGCCGGGGGTCACCCGGGGGGCGTGCTGGCCGGTGCGCATGCAGTCCTTGACGGTCAGGGTGATGCTGCGGCCGATGGCGCCGGCCGGATGCAATTTGGCGTAGTCGTCCAGACCGAAGCGCCGGCAATGCAGCAGGGTCATGGCGAGGGCGTCGCCGAGGGCGGCCAAAGCCGTCGTGGTCGTGGTCGGCGCCAGGTTGAACGGGCAGGCTTCGCGTGGGACCGGCATGGGTACGACCAGGTCGGCGACCTCGCCCAGGCGGGAATCAGCCTTGCCGGTGACGGCCACGATGGCAATGCCCAGGCGTTTCACCGCCGGGAGCATGGCCAGCAGTTCGTCGGTCTCGCCGCTATAGCTGACGGCCAGCAGCAGGTCCTGGCGGGAGACCACGCCCAGGTCGCCGTGCATGGCCTCCACCGGGTGCAGAAACATGGCCTGCGAGCCGGTGCTCGACAAGGTCGCGGCGATTTTCTTGCTGATATGGCCGCTTTTGCCGACGCCGCAGAGGACGAGCTTGCCGCCGTCGCGGAGGGTGTTGAGGCAGCGTTCCACCAGTTCGACGTAGGGTTCGCCCAGGCCGTCGCGGATGGCTTTCAGACCCTCGATTTCGATGTCAATGACTTCGGTGGCGCGGTGCAGAATGGCCTGGCGGTCCGGACGGCTGGTTTGCATTTTCAAGTTACCTGGTCAAGAGGAAAGCGGAATACGTGCAAAGTGATGGGTGAGGACGATGACGGCTTAACGTAATGCCTGATTCCGGTTCGGCAAACGTTTTGACCGCGGAATGACGCTGGGGCAGCAATCGGTCAGCCATGGCATTTGGCGGCGGTAGTGGCCTGGCGCGCCAAGGTGTCGCCTCCGGCCCTGAAGCGCCCAAGCGTTGACTCCTCAAGTGCTCAGTTATCAATGGCTGACCGCTTACCTGGGGGAGCGGCCGCTGGACCTGGGTCGTGGCGGCCCTTGGGCCGGCCGGCCGGCCGCGGTGGTTCAGGCATAGGCGCCCAGCTGGCGGCCCAGGCGCAGGAAATAGTCGTAGGTCTCGTACTCGGTGGATTCGGGGATGGAGTGGTCGCTGTGGAAGATGAAGCCGTTGCCGGCCTTGACGATCGGGATTTTGCTTTCCAGCTCGCGCCGGATGGCCGGCAGGTCGTTGTTGGCGACGGGGCGGACGTCGAGTCCGCCCATGAGGGCGATGTCGCGGCCGAATTGGCGGTAGATGCGGAGCAGGTCCATGCCGGCCTTGATTTCCATGGCCTGCAGGCAGTCGATGCCGGCTTTGATCATGTCCGGCAGCAGGGGTTCGACAAAGCCGCAGGAATGCATGATGACGGGCAGGCCCTGGGCGTGGGCGAAGTCGATGGTCTTGCGGTGGGCCGGGTAGATGATTTCGCGGTACATGGCCGGCGACATGAAGGGCCGGCCGCGGAAGCCCATGTCCTCGAAGAACCAGATGCCGTCGGGCTTGCCGGCGGCGGCGAACAGTTCTTCGAACAGGCCGATGAGGAGGTCCGCGTAGGTATTGGCCATGTCCTTCACCCACTCCGGGTCGAGGGCCATGCCGATCAGCATGTTTTCGTGTCCGGCAATGGGGTGGATGGCTTCGAAGACGTTGACGCCGCCCCAGCAGAAGAAGCGCTGCTGCTGGCGGGCGCGGTCGCGGGCCTGGACGTAGGCGTCGGTCTGCACGCGGCTGCGGCCGGGCGTCAGGAACGGCTTGGCTTTCTCCAGCCAGTCGGCGCGGTCTTTGATGGCGTAGTTGAGGTGTTCCGGGGTGGAGGCGTGTTTTTTGTGCCGGCGCATGGTGGCGCCGTTGCCATTGAGGGTCGTGATCGTGTCCTCATCCTCGGCCAGGACCTGGTCGGCGGCCTCCGGGTTGATCATCAGTTTGAACGGCCAGCAGACCGCGAAGTCGAGGCCGAAGTGCTCGGTGGCCGAGACGCCGTCGGGCATTTTCCCCTTGGCGACCCAGTTGGCGACGGTGAAGCTCCAGAAGCTCTCCATGGCGCCGATGTGGTCGACGGGCTGGCGCCGCAGTTGACGGGAAATGCGTTCGATGCTGGTTAATTCCTGCATGCGGGCTCCGGGGTTTGGATTAACGCGCTGTCGTTGACCAATGTTGTTTCAAGTAATTGATGTAGTTCTGGCAGATGTCGGCCGGGATGTTGGGCGGCATGTGATTGCCGACCGACCAGATGAGCCCGGCGCATTGCGGCGCCAGGGCCAGGGTGGCGTCGATTTCGGCTTGGACCTGCTCCCAGGTCCCGAAAGTCATGGTCCGGCAGTCGACGGCGCTGCCGACCAGGCAGTGGGTGCGGCCGTAGTGACGGACGACCCAGGCGAAGTCGTTGCTGGGTTCGAAGATGAAGCCGTCGGCGCCGGCGCGGGCCAGGTCGGGCATGAACATGGTGTAGGTGCCATCGCTGCAGAAGAGGACTTTTTTGCCGGCCTGGTGAAGCACGCGCCACATGTCGGCGTAGAGGGGGATGATTACCTCGCGGTAGATGGCGGGATGCATGAACGGCCCGCTGGTCCAGACGAAGTCGTCATGCTGGATGAACACCTCGCAGGGCGATTCCGCCTGGGCCTGGACGTAGTGGAGGGTATAGCGCCCGAACCGGCGCAGGACTTCGGCGAAGCGTTCGGCGTCGGCGGCGGCGAGCAGGAGCATGTCCCAGCCGAAGGCCTGGATGCATCCGGAGATGACGGTCTTGTAATAGCCCCCGGTGCAGAGCTGGTCGGCGAAGAAGTCCTGGCGGGAGGTGAAGCTGTTCCGGTAGTAGCTGACCAGTTCCGCGTGGGTTTGCCGGCCGTATTCCCGGGCCGGGTCGAAGGCGTAGACCTCCTCGACGTCGGTGAACGGGCAGGGCTTTGGCTCCCGGCGGTCGCTGCCGTCGGCGGCGTAGTCGGCGTGGCCCATGTCGGTGGTACGGCCGAGCTTGGTCCAGGCGATGCAGTCGTCGGTGTTGAAGAGAAAATCGATGTCCCACAACTGCAGGAATTGGCGGATGTCTTCCCGGCTGCGGCTGTAGTTGGGAATCACCCGGGCGAGCAGCTCGTGGTGATAGTTCATGACCGAGTATTCGGTGTGCGCCGGCCGTGGATTCGGCCGGAGATGGACGGCGTTGAGGGCGAGTTGGCGGCTCATGCGCAGGGTCCCGGTTGATGGGTGATTGGGATGCTTTTTCAGTAGCCCTGGACGACTTTTTGCGCCATCTCGGCCCATTGCCAGAGCCGTCGCGGGGCATTCCCGACCGTGCTGATGTCCTTCAAGATGATTTCCGTATTGACTCCCCGGAGCACGTCGAGGCTGCGGCGCAGCTGTTTTTCGGCTTCGGCCAGCGGGAACGAGTCGCCGGCCAGGAAGGCCGGATTGGGCTTCAGGCTGACCACGTAGTCGCGCCCGGTCTGCTCGACCATCTTCTCCAGGTCGCACCACGGGCTGGCGGAAATCTTGCGCAGGTTTTTGATGGAGCGCAGGATGCCGATCTTGTTGTGCAAAGCTTCGCAGCAGCCGTAGTAGGTCAGGCCGAATTGCTCCAGCCATTCGCGTTCATAGCGGAGGGCGAATTCCTCGTGCATGGCCGGGCTGACGTCGTTGAAAATCTGCGCCATGGCCCGGCCCCACTGATGGCGGGGTTGGACGCGTTCGCCGGGTTTGGCCTTGGGCAGGTCGCGGGAGCGGCCGTAGCCGCCGGAGCCGGCCGGATAGACGCCGTCCGGCACGGTCAGCAGGTGCAGCTCGGCGAACTGCCGGTAGGCGCTTTGGAAGGCGTCGAGCAGGCGGCGGAGCACGCGGTGGACCAGCTCCGGCTCGTCAACCAGGGCCAGGAGCGCTTCGTCGACGCGCCAGCGCATGATGATCCAGTCCCAGAGGGCGACGGTCATGGTGGAGATGCCGCCGAACCGGATGTCGAGCAGGTCGCCGAAGGCCGCGGCCGCGGTTTCCGCATATTCGGCCGTCAAGGCGGTGTCGACGGCGATTTTCGGGATGGTGATTTTATCGGCGTCGGCGAGGGTGCGGAATTGCGTCACATAGCCGTGGGAGGAGATGTCGCCCTGGTTTTGGGGGATGGTGTTGTCCTCGATGATGGGGAGGCCGAAATTGGCATACGGTTTGAGGACGACCGGCCGGTAGAAGACCGGTTCGATGACCATGTCGAGCGGCAAGTGACGCCACTGGTAGAGGGTGCGGCGGAAGCTGAGCTCGACGGCGCGCGGTACGGACTCGACGCAGGTGAGCTGCAGTTCCTTCTCGGCGGCTAATTCCTTCCAGCAGATTTCGATGCACATCAGCAGCGGCCGGACGCCGGTCTCGCGGTCGTTCAGGCGCTGCCAGAGGTCGGTTTTGGTCTGGTGGATGGGCAGCGCGGCCACTTCGGCCATTTCGCCAGCCAGGCGCCGCAGGCATTCCCGGTCATGACTCGTGAGCATGGTGGTCACCTCCTGCCGCCAAGGTGAAGCCGGCCGCCGGAGAAGCGACCGGGCCGGGGCGGTTTCTTTGTTTTTGCGTCTTTGGAATATATATTAGTGCGCAGACGGCAAAATGCGAGAGAACACGATGGATTTGTTTTTCCCCCCGAAAGGCTGGCACTATGACCATATGGCGTGGATTGTTGCTTGGATTGACCCTGGTAGTCACGACGCTGGTGCGTGGCCAGGTCGAATATGGCGATTCTCTGCTGGCCGTCGTCGGCGACAAGGTGATTACGGCGCATGAAATCATGGAAATGGCGCAGCCGGAGGAAATGCAGCTGCGGCGTACCTACAGCGGCGAGAAACTGCTCGACCAGCTGGTCGCCGTTCGCAAGAAGGCGTTGAATGCGATGATTGAACGCGAGCTGATCTATCTTGAATTCCAGAAATTGCAGGCGAAGGTTCCGACGGCGTATTTGCAGGACCGTCTCAATCAAGTTATCACCAACGCCGCCGGCGGTAACATTGCCAAATTCGAAGAGCAGCTGCATGCCCAGGGCATGACCATCACGGAGTTCCGCGACCGTCTGCACAAGGACATTGCGGTCGAACTGCTGACCCGCGACCGGATTTCCCGGGGCAACATTGTGACCGACCACGACGTGGAGAAGCATTTCGAGGCGCAGAAGTCGTCCATGACGACGCCGGCCCGCCATCATCTGGCCATCATCCAGATACTGAAGAATGGCCGGCATGCCGGCCGCGTGGAAGAAGTCTGCCGCGAGATCAAAACGCAGCTGGCGGCCGGAACCGCCTTTGCCGAGCTGGCGGGCAAGTATTCCGAGGGGCCGGGCGCGGACCAGGGCGGCGACCAGGGCTGGTTCACGGATATGAACCAGAAGCTGGCGGAAGTCGTCAAGGCGATGGCGGCCGGCCAGGCAACGTCGGAACCGGTGGAAATCGGCTCGAGCTACTATTTTATCCATGTTCTGGCCGTGGATGCCGGCGGCACGCCGGCGCTCACCGACGAACTCCGGGAGCAGATACGGCGGCAGCTGGAGAAGCAGGAGGAGGATCGCCGCTACGCCGAGTTCATCCGTGAGCTCTACATGAAGTATCCGGTTCGGCGGATGGAAGGCCTGTGAGGCCAAGGCGCTGGTCCGGCGGCCGTCGGCTCGGCGCGGGGAGGGAAGGGGAGAGCCGCGCATCCATGCAGATCAGCAGCCATAGTGAAGAAGAGACGTTGGGCCTTGGGATGGCCTTGGCGAGGTTGGTTCGTCCCGGCATGGTGGTGGCGCTCCACGGCGACCTCGGGGCCGGCAAGACGGTGTTGAGTCGCGGGGTGGCGCGCGGTCTGGGCATCACCGAGCCGGTGACCAGCCCGACCTTCACCGTCGTCCAGGAATACCGGGTCCCCGGCGGCATCTGGTTCTACCACCTCGATATGTATAGAATCACAGATGAGCAGGCGGCGCTGGCGTTCGGCATTGAGGACTACCTGTTCGCCGCCAACGCGATTGCCCTGGTCGAATGGCCGGAGCGGATTGCCGGCCTGCTGCGAACCGGGGCGGTGGTGGACATCACCTTGATTCATGCCGGGGAAGACCGGCGCTGGCTGGAACTGCCGGATGACATCGGCGCTCGCTTGGCGCGCGCCTGACTCCCCGGTCGGCGCCGGTCGTGCGAACGGGGCATCGCCGCCGCCAGAAAAGGCGAGTGGCGGATAATCTCATGACACGGATTTTGATGACAACTGAAAGTCAGGGCAGGTCTTTGCTTTGGTTTGATACGCATTTGCATGTCAGTCCCGACGATGATTTCGAAGCCATGGTGGCGGCCGCCCGGGCGGCCGGGGTCGGGGGCTTTCTCGTCCAGGGGACGTCCTTGGACGATTGCGGGTCGACGGCTGCCCTGGGCGATCCGGCCCGGGGCATTTATGCCGCGGCCGGGCTGCATCCCCACGTCGCCTCGTCGTTTGACGGCTTGTCGTTGTTTCGCGACCTGCTGGCGCGTCCGGCCGTCGTCGCCGTCGGCGAAATCGGCCTGGACTATCACTACAATTTATCGCCGCCGGAACGCCAGCGGGAAGTTTTCGCCGTGTTTCTGGAGTTGGCGTCCGCGCTGGGCAAACCGGCCGTCATCCATTGTCGGGACGCGTATGCGGATTGCCGCCAGCTGGTTAGGGACCATTTGCGGCCGGGCATCCCGTTCATTATCCACAGTTTCACGGGGACTCCGGACGAGGCTGGGGAATGGCTGGGCATGGGCGCGATGCTGTCGATGAACGGCATGGTCACTTTCAACAAGGCGGTCAACATCCGCGAGGCGCTGGCCGTCATCCCCGTGGAGCGGCTGCTGCTGGAGACGGATTCGCCGTACCTGGCGCCGGCGCCCTATCGCGGCCGGACCAATTGTCCGGCCTTCCTGCCCCTTGTCGGGCAGCGGGTGGCCAGGGAGAAGGGCCTGACGGCCGAGGCTCTTGCGGCCGTGACCACGGGCAACGCCTGTCGGCTCCTGAACGTCGAACTCCCGGCCATCGAGCCCGCAGGTATGAGCTGAACAACCCAATCGCATACAGGACGGATAGGGCGGATAGGACATGTACCCTTTGCTTGAGGGTTCGGTTTGGCTTTGGGGGACTGCAATAACCCAAGTGCGTAGTCGTGCCATTGTCCTATGTGCCGTCTCATACGTCCCATTTGTCCCATTTGTCCCATATGTCCTATTACTCCGGCGGCAGTCTGAAGACTTGCCCGTCGGCGAGCATTGGTTTTGTTTGGCCCTGTCGTTCTCTGAATAGCACGTTTGAAAAAGTCTCTGGCGGCAGTATTATTAATGGTCACGGGTCAACGGGCGGCGACCGGTCCGGGAAGGGCGGTTTTGGGGCGAGGCGCCGGCCTCGGTGTCTGCGTGTATAGGAACGGCATGCCGCGAGCCAAGGTATGCGTTATTTCTTGATTAGCAGTGAAAGGACAGCAATGAGCAGGCAGCGTTACATCGGGGCCCTGGATGGGACAGGGCATGGGCGGGTCATCGAGCAGGATGTGCCGGAATTGAAGCCGGGCATGGTGGAAGTCAGAGTCCATGCGTCGCTGATCAGCCCCGGGACGGAGTTGAATGGCGCCAAGACCGCCCGGCAGGAAGGCAAGACCGAGATTGGCACGCCGAAGCCGTTCGGCTATCAGAATGCCGGTGAAGTCACGGCGGTTGCCGCCGGTGTGACCGCCGTCAAGCCGGGCGACCGGGTCGCCTGCATGGGCGGCGGCTATGCCCAGCATACCAACATCGCGGTCGTGCCGCAGAATCTCTGCTGCCCGCTGGCGGAAAATGTCAGTTTTGAGGAGGGGGCCTATGCCCATTTGGCCATCACCTCCATGCACGCCTTGCGCCGCGCCGAGCCGGTCTTCGGGGAGTATTTGCTGGTCGTCGGCATGGGCCTGGTCGGCCAGATGGCCGCCCGGCTGGGGCAGATCGCCGGCACTTACGCCATGGGCTGGGACATGAGCCCGTTCCGCCTGGACATCGCCCGCCGCTGGGGCATTGACGGCACGACTTTGATCGGGACGGACGATGTCCAGGCCGTGGCCCAGGCGTTCACCCGCGGCGCCGGCTTCGACCTGGCGGTGATGGCTTTTGGCGGAGACGGCACCAAGGCGCTGGAGCAGGTCAACAATGTCATGAAGCTGAGCCCGGACACGCATCGCATGGGCCGCATCGCCATGGTCGGCGGTCTGAAGACGCTGTGCGGCTGGGGCGCCACCCTCGGCAACCTTGACTTGCGCTGCTGCGCCCGCACCGGCCCCGGCTACCATGACGACGCCTGGGAACTCGGCCAGGCCGGCTATCCGGCCGTCTTCATGCGCTGGACCACGAAGACGAACATGGAGCTGGCCCTGCGCTTGATGTCGGAAGGCAAGCTGGATGTCAAGTGCCTGACGTCGCACCGCTTGCCGCTGGCGGAAATCGACACGGCGGTCAGCGCCCATATCGAGGACCCCAACCATACCCTGGGGACTCTTCTGCTGTATTGACGATGCGGCCGGCCGCGGCCCGTCCGCCGCCAGGCGGCTGCCGGCGGGTGCGGCGTGGCCGGAGTGTGTTTATTCGCGCGCGATTATTCATCCGGCCGAGCGAGTCATGGCAAAGCATTTGTATCCGGCCGCGTTGGCGGCGTGTGCGTTCGTCATCATCCTGGCCACCGGCTTTTTGCTGACGCGTCCCGGCGTGTTTCCCGCCGGCGGCTACGCCGGGCCGGCGGCTTGGCGCGACTCGACTCCCGCCGGAATCCGTTTCAGCGGCGACACTTATCGCTACCTCAGCGGCGCCGAACAGGTTCTGGCCGGCGAACGGCTGACGGCCGAGCAGGCGCCTTATCGTGGTTATATCTGGGTCGTGGCGGCCTGTCTGCGGACTGGCGTCGGCCTGCGGGGTTTGGTCGTGCTGCAGGTGGCGCTGGCGTTGCTGGCGCTGCTGGCGCTGATGGCGGTCGGCCGGCGTGCGGGCGGTCCCGGTCTGGCGGCCGTGACCGGGGTCGTCTTCGCCTTGAACCCCGATTTTCCGGTCTGGCACACCTTTGTCATGACCGAGTCCCTGTACATTTCCGCCGTTTGCTTGACGCTTTGGCTGGCCTTGTGGGCGATGCCGCCGGGGCGTCCCTGGCGCTTTGTCCCGGCCGCGGCGGTCGTCGTTCTGTTTGCCTTGTTGCGGCCGTCGGGCTGGATCATGCTGCCGGCGGCAGTGCTGTTCTGGCTTGGCCACGCCAAATGGCCTTGGCCCTGGCGGCTGGCCGGCGCCGCCGCCGTGGTCATGCTGTTTCTGGCTTTGGCCTTTGGCGGGCGGGGCTTCCGGCAGGGCATTTCCGGGCAAAGTCCGGTTGACAAACTTTATGCCGGCGAGGTCGTCTGGCAGGAAGATTTGTGGCGGGTGGCGATGCCGCCACCGGCCACGGGCGACCGCACGTACCTCGGCGCCATCGCCTACATCGGCCGCCATCCGGTGGCTTGCGTCCACCTAGGGCTGCGCCGTCTGGCCGTGCTTTTCCTGCGGATTCGGCCGGGGTATTCGGCGGCGCACAACGCCGTGTTGCTGGCCGTGTACCTGCCGTTGGCGCTTCTCGGCGCCGTCGGCGCCTGGCTGGGTCGGCGGCGGGTCGAAGTCCGCCTGGGCCTGGCTCTGGTGCTGGCGCACGCCCTGGTCGTGGTTTTGACCTTCAATGACAATGACGGGCGGTTTTCGCTGTACCTGGTTCCGCCTCTGGGCTTGCTGGCGGCCGTCGCTCTGGTCAGGGCCGCCGGGGTGATTGCGGGGCGTCGCCGCCGTTCTTCAGGATCTTCTGCTGGATGTCGATCGACTCCTGATGCAGCAGTTTGAAGACGTCCTCGGCCAGTCGGGCGTTCAGGCCGAGGCGCTCGGCTTCGGCGCGGGCGTGGCCGAGCACTTGTTCCCAGCGCGAACGTTGCAGAACGGTGAGGTTGTTGGCGCGCTTCAGGTCGCCGATGGCGCGGCTGAGGGCCATGCGTCGGGCCATGGTTGTCACCAGGGTGGCGTCCAGACTGTCGATTTCCGTCCGCAATTCCCGGAGGCGTTGCTGGCAGGCGCTGCCGGGATCGGTGGTGCGTTGCCGGACGACCAGCTTGGCCAGGATGGCGCCGAGGTCTTCGGGCCGCAGTTGCTGCGCGGCGTCGCTGACCGCTTGGTCGGGGCGGCAGTGGGCTTCAATCATGAGGCCGTCAAAATCGAGGTTGAGGGCTTCCTGGGCGATTTCGGCGATGCCGTCGCGGCGGCCGGCGATATGGCTCGGGTCGCAGAAGAGGGGCATTCCCGGCAGGTGCTGCCGCAGGTCGATGGCGATTTGCCACAGTGGTTCATTGCGCCATCGTCCAGTTGACAGGCAGGAGAATCCCCGCAGGATGGCGGCGATGTCGTGGCAGCCGGCCTCCTGCAGCCGTTCGATGGCGCCGATCCAGAGCATCAGTTCCGGGTTGACCGGGTTTTTCACCATGATGGGAATGCCGGTGCCGCGGATAGCCTCGGCGATTTCCTGGACGGTGAACGGGTTGACGGTGGTCCGGGCGCCGATCCAGAGCACGTCGATCTGCGCCCGCAAGGCGGCTTCCGCATGCCTGGCATTGGCGACTTCGACGGCGACCGGGATGCCGGTTATCTGTCTCGCCTCGGTCAGCCAGGACAGGGCAATTTCGCCGCAGCCTTCGAAGGCGCCTGGCCGTGTCCGCGGCTTCCAGGCTCCTGCCCGGAATAGACCGACGCCGAGCCGTTGCAAGCCGCGGGCCGTGACCAAAACCTGGTCGTGGTCTTCCGCCGAGCAGGGACCGGCAATGATGGTCGTGCCGGCGGGAATCTTCTTCAGCTGCTGGAAATAGCTGCTTGTGGGCATGGTCTTCAGGGCCTGGACGGAGAGAAATCGCAGTGGAGATTGAAGCGGTCTACTATAGCTCTTCCGGCGCGGAATGATAAACCATGCCCTGTTTTTTGTCCTTCCTGGCGCCAAAAGCCGGGGGCTGAACCGTTGATATCGACCACGCCGAGCGCTTTCAGCACGTTCAGATGTCTAGAATCGGCGGTCTCCGGAGCGGCCTTCTGCGGTCGGCGGCAAATCGCCACCCCCGAAAAGCCGGAAATCGTTTTTTTTTATCAAAGATGATTTGACAAGAAAGAATCCCGTGCGATATTCTTTTGGAATGAAACGGAATGATATGGGCGAAATTTGCCCTGTTTTGGAATGACTTCCGAGTCGGCTGGGGTGGGCGCGAGTCAGCAGGGGCAGTGTACAGATGCGTTTCAACGGGCGGAACAAATGCACGCTTGACGCGAACGGGCGCATAAAGCTCCCGCCGTACATGATGTTTGATTTTGGCGCGACGGGGAGCCGGAGCGTGGTGTTTTACTGTTTGCCGGAAGGCTGCCTGGGGATTTTCCCGATGGCGCAGTGGGAAGCCTATTGCCGGCAGCTGGACAGCGATTCGGACATGGTTTTGACGGATTCGGAGTTGCGTCGCCAGCGGCGGCGGATTGGGGCGATGAGCCAGAGCGACGAGATTAGCAACCAGGGCCGAGTGACGATTCCCGCCAGCATGAGGGAATTTTTGGGCTTCGAGACCGGCGCCGACATGGTGATTGTCGGGGCCGGATCCTGGGTCGAGGTCTGGAAAGCAGGCGATTGGGACCGCGAAATGCGGACGATGGGCGGCCCCGAAGAAGCATGAGGTCAGACCCTCGGCGGCGAGGCGGTAGTTTGCAGACGTGGGCGCTACGGATTGGCGACTGAAGACGGGGAAAGGCGTCGCGGCGAGAAGAGAAGCGCTTTTTTCTGATGACAGAGGGGGCGAGGCGGGCTTGCATTGGTCTGGGGATGAAGTCAGGGGTAATTTCAGAGGAGAGGCGCCATGGCGTATTTTTACACGGAGCGGGGGCGGCGGTTGTTTGTCCGGGTCATGTTTGGCCTGGCTTGCTGGTTCATGATGGGCGTCGCCGTGGCGACTGTCCGCGAGGGCAACCGTCATGCCGTTGACACGCGGCGGTTGGCCATCGATTTGGCGGGCGACGGCGGCGGGCTGTCCGCCCAGTTGTCGTCCGGGCATGTCGTCACTTTGTTGCGCGCTTGTGCTGTCGACGCGCCCTGACGTGATTTGCGGCGGGGCGGGAGAGCATGGGGACGTGGCGGAAACCGTTGCACAAACAATGCCTGGCGCGGCCGCGATGTGGCGAGGCGTGGAAGAGCGGCGCATGCGCCGTGCCTGGCATTTATTAATTGTTTTTGCGGTTGGCGCCGTCGTGCTGTTCGGCCGCCTTGCCTGGCTGGCCCACCGTGTTTCGGGCCAGCAGGAAGCGCTGCGGGCCCGGCATCGTGTTTCGCAGGAGCTGTGGATACCCGGCCGGCGCGGGCGCATTGTCGCCGCCGATGGCCGGGTGCTGGCCTGGTCCGAGCGCCATTTCCGGCTTCTTTGGCGGGTTCCGGCCACGGTGGCGGAAGCGGCGAGCGCCCGGGCGGAATGCGCGCAAATCAAGGAACTGGAGGCGCTGCTGCCGGCCGTGGCGGCGCTGCCGGCCTGCCTGGGCCGGGAGATCGTTCTGGACCATGACCTGACGCTGTCGGAAGACGTCCTGCATTCGGTGCTGGCCAGAGTGCCGGCGACGGTGTCGCTGCACGCGTATTTCATCCGGCGGACGTTGCCGGGGGCGCCGGAATCGGCGCGGCTGGGCGAAGTGGAACTCGATGGCGAGAATGGCCTGGAGCGCGGCGTCTCCGGCTTGGAGAAGCGCTACGACCAGGTTCTGCGCGGCCGGCTGGTGTGTTTCCGGATGATCGCCGACGGCGCTCGGGCGATGGTGATGGATGAAAAGGGCGGTGGAGGGCGGGGGAATGGCGAGGATGTTCATCTTGGCAAGGTCAGTCCATGACAAGGTGACGGCGAGGGCGCGGTCGGCCGGGCGACGCCTGGGCTGCGCCGGCCGGATGCAGGTGTATTTTCGCCTGGTCGCTCTGCTTCTCGTCCTGGGCGGCTCCGGCTGCCTGCTGATTCAAAGCGCGACGCGTGGCATGGCGTCGCAGAATTATTTTTCGCGCCTGCAGATGGTGTGGCTGCTGGTGGGGCTGTCCTTCTTGAGCGTCTGCTTCCTTTTTCCCCGTTCGTTTTTCAAACGTCGGCTGGCCATTATTCTTGGTTTGGTCTATGGGCTTCTGTGGGGCGTGCTCTTGTTCGGGGTGAAGATCCAGGGCGCGACGAGCTGGTATCGTTGCCGCGGATTTTGTCTGCAGCCGAGCGAATTGGCCAAGCCGGCCTTTTTGGTTGCTTTCGCCTGGTTCTGGAAATGGTTGGAAAAATGGCCGTCGCCGATGCGTTTTGTCGCCGGGGCGCTGTTTGCCGGGCTGTGGATGTTGCCGATCATGTTGCAGCCGGACTGGGGCACGACCATGATTTACGCGGTCACGGCCCTGGTTATCCTGTACTGTCTGGGGATGAGCTGGCGCCAGGTCTTGGCCGCTCTGGTGCCGGCCGTGGCCGGAATCGGCTGGGCGCTGGTGCGTCATCCGTATGTGCGGCGCCGCTTCATGGCTTTTTTCGGGGCAGACGGCGACGGCCTGTCCGCCGTCAGCTGGCAGGCCTTGCAGATGCGGGACTGCTTGATCAAGGGTGGTTGGACGGGCGGGCTGTTTGCCGAGCCCAGCAGTTTTGTCTACGTCCCCTATCGCTACAACGATTCCATTTTCGCGGCGGCGGCGGAGCTGCTTGGCGTCGCGGGGGTGTTGCCGTTGATTCTGCTTTCCCTGGGCTGGGTCGGGTATTGCTGTTACTTGGCCAGCCGCCATGCTTCACGCTGGACCTATCCGGTGTATCTGGGCGCCGGCGTCATGCTGTCCGGGCAGGCCTTTGTGCACCTTGCCGTCAATCTCGGCATGATGCCGACGACCGGCATCAATCTGCCGCTGA
>JAKLHU010000050.1 GCA_022709995.1 Verrucomicrobiota bacterium
TTTGGATTTCACCGCTGACCCGCAGGCGAACCGGCAGTTTCTGGCCCTGGTCCCGGAAGCGTTGCGCGAACGTGAAAAGGAACGGCTGCGGATCCTGGGCGGCAGTGTGGACTACCTGCTGAAAATGATGCGCTTCGTCGGTTACGACCGCGGCGAAGAAGCCCAGATTGAGTTGCGTGACGGCCGACGGATTCAAGGGGCCATCCCGTATGCCTCGGAAAAAGGCTTTATCCTGCGCCCGCGCGGCGACGGGAGCAACGGCTCGACGCTGGTCTCCATCGCCGAATTCTCGCCAGCGCAAATCTGGGACCTCTTTGCCTTTTATGCCGAAAAAAGGGCGGCGATGGCTGCCGAGAAAAAATTGTCTACCCGCGACCGGGAGGAGATTTTTCTGGAGTATCTTCGTCTGGCGCTTCTGTGCGACTGGTACAACGACGAGGCGCGGGCGCTGGACTATGCGCGGGTGGCCTTGAACAGCAGGCCAAGCCAGCGGGATCGACTCGCCTTTTTCGGTCTGGAAGTGCCTTCCGAATAGCTTTCCGGCCCTCGGATCGGTCCGGGTCCGGTCCGCTGCGGGTCTCGGCTTGCAGTCACGGCCCGGGGAGCGGCGCCGCTCCGGTACGCCCGTCGCGCCGGAGCGGTCGTTTTGGAATGGCACGGCTTGATTGCCGGGCTCAATCGGGCCAACCGGCGGCCAGTATTTAAAGATATGGTATAGTTAAGTTACAGACCGTCCGATCCGAAACGCCCTTGTCGAAAGATTCACCCGCAGATGGCGCAGAAGGCGCAGATGGGCACGGCGCGTAACCAAGGCGCGCCATGCCAATCTGCGCTCATCGGTGAAATCTACGGATAATACGAAGGGGATTACGGCCGATGATCACGTCATGGGCATCGGCTTCATGCCCTTGCAGACGCGCCAGGCGCTCGGCCGGGAACTGTTCGGATGGTTCTAAATTGGCAGAAGGACTTTGGGTCCGGGACCTTGACCTGAGGGTTGACGTCTGCTGGTGTTGTTCCGGCACCGGTTATTGGAGATGACCATGCGCACGACGCGTCAAATCATGGTGGGCCGGGTCGCCGTCGGTGGCGGGGCGCCGGTGTCGATACAGTCGATGACGAATACGCCGACCGGCGATGCCGCTGCCACCCTGGCCCAAATCGGGCGGTTGGCGCGCCTCGGCGGCGACATCGTCCGGGTGGCGTTGCCATCGTCGGCCGAGATCGACGCTTTCGCCAGAATTTGCGCCGGGAGTCCCTTGCCGGTGGTGGCGGACATTCATTTTGAGCACCGGCTGGCTCTGGCCGCGGTGACTGCCGGCGCGGCCGGCATCCGCATCAATCCGGGCAACATGAAGGACGAGGGCAAAGTCCGCCAGGTCGCCCGGGCGGCGGCGGCGGCCGGCTGCGCCGTCCGCATCGGCGTCAACGGCGGCAGCCTGGCGCCAGCCGTGCGGGAACGCCTTGGGCATGGGCCCGCCGCTCTGGTCGAAAGCGCTCTGCAGTACGCCCGCTGGTTCGAGGAAGAAGGCTGCCGGGCCCTGAAGGTCAGCCTGAAGTCGTCGGACGTGCGGGTGACGGTTGCCGCCTGCCGGGAGTTCGCCGCCCGTTCCGATCTGCCCCTGCACTTGGGCGTGACCGAGGCCGGCCCCGTGTCTTGCGGCCTGATCAAATCCGCCATGGGCATTGGCGCCTTGCTGTTGGACGGCATCGGCGAAACCATCCGGGTCAGCCTGACCGCGCCGCCGGAAGAGGAGATCATCGCCGGCCGGCGGATTCTGGAAGCCGCCGGCCTGCGCTTGGCGGCGCCCGAGATCATCTCCTGCCCCACCTGCGGGCGGACCGGCATCGGCCTGTTCCAGCTGGTCGACGCCGTGGAGGCGGCCATCGCCGACCTGCAGGCCCATGGCCTTGACATCGGCCTGCGCAAAATCGCGGTCATGGGCTGCGAGGTCAATGGCCCCGGCGAAGCCCGGGACGCGGATGTCGGCATCGCCGGCGGCAAGGGCCGGGGAATCCTGTTCCGGCATGGCGAAAAAGTCCGCTCCCTGCCCGAAGATGAATTGCTGCCGGCCCTGCTGGCCGAAATCCGGGCGTCCTGCCGTCCGCGCCCGGACGCCGGCCACCCGTGACGCCCAGCCTCCCGGCGGGCGGGTAAAGTCTGGACGCTCATGGGACGCCAGTCCCGGTGGTTTGGCAGTGGCGTCCCAGTCATGACCAGCACCCCCCTCAAAAAAACCGATCAACGCGCAGCCCCGCCAGGCCAAGGCCAAGAAAAAACGTCCACCTTTCCTTGCCGGAGAAAAACCACCTTGGGGAATACCGTAGGGGGCGTTATGCTTTTCCCTTGCCGGCGACAAAAAAAGTCATGCCGCATTTGCGTTTTGCGGAAAAGGCGGTAAATTTATCGTTTCCGTTAAAATTCCATTCAATCACTCTGGTCGTGTGACCATGAGTGAGGAATCAAGAGAAGTCAACCGCAACCAGGCAACGAACCATCATCAGTACATTATGAGCAAGAACAACTCCAACGTCAATCTGGACAACATGCCTTCCATGGAGGATCTCCTGAACGCGCAGCAGGAGACCTGCAACTATTCCGAGGGCAGCATCGTCAGCGGAAAGGTCGTCACCAAAACCGACAAAGGCGTGCTGTTGGACATCGGCTACAAGGCCGAGGGCTTCATCGACCGCCAGGACCTCAAGAACTGGGAGACGATTCAGACCGGCGACGTCATGGACGTTTTTCTGGAGCAGATCGAAGACGAGGAGAACACGCCGGTCATCAGCGTCCAGAAGGCCGAACTGCAGAAGGCGTGGGACCGGATCGTCAGCGAGAACGAGGAAGGCGGCCTGATCAAGGGCATTATCCGCAGCCGGGTCAAAGGCGGCCTGATTGTCGACGTCGGCGTGGAGGCGTTCCTGCCGGGCTCCCAGGTCGACCTGGTGCCGGTCCGCAACCTGGATGACTTTGTCGGCAAGCAGGAACAGTTCAAGATTTTGAAGATCAACGCGGAACGGCGCAACATCGTGCTGTCGCGGCGCGATCTTCTGGAGCAGGAGCGGGCCCAGCAGCGGGCCAAGCTGCTGGAGGAGCTGCAGCCCAAGCAGATCCGCCGCGGCATTGTCAAGAACATCACCGATTTCGGCGCTTTCGTCGATTTGAACGGCATGGACGGCTTGCTGCACATCACCGACATGAGCTGGGGCCGGGTGTCGCATCCGAGCGAAGTCGTGAAGCAGGGCGACGAGATCGAGGTGATGATCCTCGACGTCGACCGCGAGCGGCAGCGGGTGTCCCTGGGCCTGAAGCAGAAGGACGGCAACCCGTGGGACACGGTCGACGTCAAATACCCGAAGGATTCGCGCATCAAGGGCCGCGTGGTCAACGTCATGCCCTATGGCGCCTTCGTCGAGCTTGAGGAAGGCATCGAAGGCCTCATCCACGTCTCGGAAATGTCCTGGACCAAGAAGGTCAACCGGGCCAGCGACATCCTCAACGTCGGCGACGAGGTCGAGGCCATGGTCCTCGACGTCAACAAGACCGACCGCAAGATTTCCCTCGGCCTGCGCCAGACCCAGTCGAACCCGTGGGAAGTCATCAAGGAGCGCTTCCCCAAAGGCACGCGCATCAAGGGCAAGGTCCGCAACATGACCGGCTACGGCGCCTTTGTCCAGATTCAGGACGACATCGACGGCATGATCCATGTCTCCGACATGTCCTGGATCCGCAAGATCAGCCACCCGAGCGAAATTCTCCAGAAGGGCATGGAAGTCGAAGCCGTCATTCTGGAAGTCGATGCCGAGAGCCAGCGCATCTCCCTGAGCATGAAGAAGCTCACCGACGACCCGTGGCAGGCGATTCAGCACAAATACCAGGTCGGGCAGGTGGTCGAAGGCAAAATCACCAAGCTGGCCTCCTTCGGCGCCTTTGTCGAGCTTGACGGCGGCATCGATGGCCTGATCCACATCTCCGAGCTGTCCAGCGACCATGTCAACCGGGTCAAGGACGTCGTCCAGATCGGCGACGTCGTCAGGGCCCGGGTGAAGAACATCAACACGGATGAGCGCCGCATCGGCCTCAGCCTGAAGGATATCGACAATCTCGACGCCGATGCGGCACCGGCTGCCGCCCCGGCTCCGGCCGCCGCCGCCGCGCCCCGTCCGGATCATGGCGGTCTGGGCGCCATCGGCGGCATGCTCGACGACGCTCTCCTGAAAGCCCGGCAAGACGACAGCAAGCCGACCGACGCCGACGCCGCCCCCGCGGCCGACGCCGCCCCCGCGGCCGACGCCGCCCCCGCGGCCGATGCCGCCCCCGCCGCCGATGCGGACGCTGACAAGACGAATTCCTGATGGCCTTTGGCCGCGGAAGGGGCCGCGCCCTTTCCGCGGCCGGGCGGTCCGGCTTGGCCGGCAGGTCGAAACCCGGCTGCCCCGGGACAGGAAAAAAGCATGGGCAAGCCAGGAAAAAGCCGCGCCGCGTCTTGACAACCTGGAGTTGGAGCAGTATTTTATAGCTCTCACAAAATTGGCGGAAGCATGGCAGTTGCCCACGTAGCTCAGTTGGTAGAGCGCATCCTTGGTAAGGATGAGGTCATCGGTTCAAATCCGATCGTGGGCTCCATTTTCGCTTGTCGAACCAAGGTTGGCGCCTTTGGAAGCAGAATCGCATGACGATAGTATATAGTGTATAAACCGGAGCTTGGAGCTTGGAGCCAGGAGCTCAGAGCTAAAAGCAGCTGAGGGTCCCAAGAGAAAAGAAGGATTCAGGAAAATGGCCAAAGAACAATTCAAGCGCGACAAACCACACGTCAACGTCGGCACCATCGGTCACGTCGACCACGGCAAAACCACTCTGACCGCCGCGATCACCATGGTCCAGGCCAAACGGTTCGGCGGCGATGTCCGCAGCTATGCCGAAATTGACAACGCTCCGGAAGAGCGCGAACGCGGCATCACCATCAACACCTCGCACGTCGAATATCAGACCAGCAAGCGCCACTACGCCCACGTCGACTGCCCCGGCCACGCCGACTATGTCAAGAACATGATCACCGGCGCGGCCCAGATGGACGGCGCCATCCTGGTCATCGCCGCCACCGACGGCCCCATGGCGCAGACCCGCGAGCACATCCTGCTCGCCCGCCAGGTCGGCGTGCCCGCCATCGTCGTCTTCATCAACAAGTGCGACGCGGTTGACGACGACGAGCTTCTCGAGCTGGTCGAAATGGAAGTCCGCGAACTGCTCAGCAAATACGAATTCCCCGGCGACGAGATTCCGATCATCCGCGGTTCCGCCCTGAAGGCCGGCGAAGCGATCCAGGCGACCGGCGACCCCGACTGCGCCGACTGCAAATGCATTCGCGACCTGATGGAGGCCGTTGACAACTACATTCCCGAGCCGCTCCGTCCCTTGGATCAGCCGTTCCTGATGCCGATTGAAGACGTGTTCTCGATCGAAGGCCGCGGCACCGTCGTGACCGGCCGTGTCGAGCGCGGCATTGTCAAGGTCGGCGAGGAAATTGCGATCATCGGCATCCGCGACACGGTCAAGACGACCGTGACCGGCGTCGAGATGTTCCGCAAGCTGCTGGACCAGGGCCAGGCCGGCGACAACGTCGGCTGCCTGCTCCGCGGCATCAAGAAGGAAGACGTCGAGCGCGGCCAGATTCTGGCCAAGCCCAACAGCATCACCCCGCATACCAAGTTCAAGGCTGAAGTCTACGTCCTGAGCAAGGAAGAAGGCGGCCGCCACACGCCGTTCATGAACGGCTATCGCCCGCAGTTCTACTTCCGCACGACCGACGTCACCGGCGTCTGCAATCTGCCCGAGGGCGTGCAGATGGTCATGCCTGGCGACAACGTCAGCATGGTGGTCGAGCTGATCGTCCCGATCGCCATGGAAAAAGGTCTCCGCTTCGCCATCCGCGAAGGCGGCCGTACCGTCGGCGCCGGACGCGTGGCGGAAATTGTCGAATAAAAACAACGAGCAAGAGTCATCCTTCCCGGCTGGCGCTTCGCGGCTGAAGCCGCCGGCGCCGGGCCCGGGTTGGATGCGAGGTAGGCACCATGGCGCGAGAAATCATCACCCTGGCTTGTACAGAGTGCAAGAACCGCAATTACACCTCTGACAAGAACAAGCGCAACACCCCGGGGCGCTTGGAATTGAAGAAATTCTGTCCGTTTGACAAAAAACACACCCTGCATCGCGAGACCCGCTGACGGCGGGAGGCGGTTGCAGCCACGCCGCCAACGGTGAGGTGAACGGTCTGTTGTCGCATCCGTGCAGGTGAGTAGCTCAATTGGTAGAGCAGCGGTCTCCAAAACCGCAGGTCGCAGGTTCGATCCCTGTCTCGCCTGCCAATTTTATCTGGACCAGGAAAAGTCGGTTGACCTTGGCCGCGGCCGGGCCGCCCGGGCCCCCAGAACCTCTCTCCGAGCACGCCTTTTCCGGAAGGGCATATCATGGAAAACCCCGTTGTCGCGATTCGCGGATTGTACAATGAGACAGTCGCCGAATTGAAGAAATGCTCCTGGCCGACGCGTCAGGAACTGTATGAATCGACCCTCGTCGTCGTTTCCTCCCTGATTATCCTGAGCGTATTTGTCGTTGCCGTCGATTTCATCTGCGAAGCCGCGGTGC
Source organism: Verrucomicrobiota bacterium (assembly GCA_022709995.1). Classification (GTDB taxonomy): domain Bacteria; phylum Verrucomicrobiota; class Lentisphaeria; order Oligosphaerales; family Oligosphaeraceae; genus JAAZKI01. The sequence continues at coordinate 6,647 of JAKLHU010000050.1, forward strand.
GCTATATCACCGTCGGCCTGTAAGCGGCGGGCGCCAGCGGGGCCGGACAAGGGGCGGCGGCGGACGCCGGGAGTTGCATTAAACCTATGACACAAACTGATAATACAACCCAAAACAGCGGCACCTGGTACGTTCTGCAAATCATGTCCGGACAGGAAAACCGGGTCTTGAAGAGCATCGAGCACCGCCGGAAAACTGACCTGGCCCAGGGCATCGACCATGGCATCCAGGACATCCTCCTGCCCAGCCAAGTCGTCGAGGAGCATCGCCAGGGCGGCGTCAAGACCCGCCGCGACCAGAAGCTGTATCCCGGCTATATCTTCATCCAGATGGACCTGTTCGATGCGGCCGGCGTCATGATTTCCGACAACTGGCACTTCATCAACCAGACGCCCGGCGTCATCGGCTTCATCGGCGGCGACGCCCCGGTGCCGATTTCGGTGAAGGAAATCGAGGAGATCAAGGCTCAGGTCAGCGGCGAAGGGGAAAAGCCGCGGCCCAAGGTCCTGTTCAACCCCGGCGATCTGATCATTTTCCGCAACGGCCCCTTTGAAAACTGCGAAGGCGCCGTCGAGAGTGTCGACGTCGACCATTCCCGCCTGAAGGCGTCTGTCAGCATGTTCGGCCGCTCCACCATTGTGGAAGCCGAATTCTGGCAGGTCGAACAGGCCCCCACCGACGACAAGAACTGACGTTCCGGCCGCCGTCATGGCGAGTTACGGATGATTATTTCAAGGCAGGCCGATTTCTGGTGACAACCATCCGGAGTCGGGTTTCAAGACATCCACAGTACACGGTCAGTGGGAGAATTCCTGCCGGTTCTGACCACCGCCGTGGTGAAAAGAGGACGTATGGCAAAGAAAGTCGTGGCTGAAGTGCGGTTGCAGATTCCAGCCGGCGCCGCCAACCCCGCTCCCCCGGTCGGGCCGAGCTTGGGGCAGGCCGGTGTCAACATCATGGAATTCTGCAAGCAGTTCAACGCGGCGACCCAGGCGAGCACGGGATTGATCATCCCGGTCGTCATCACGGTCTACCAGGATCGTTCTTTCACCTTCATCACCAAGTCCCCGCCGGCCGCCGTTCTGATCAAGAAGGCGGCCAACCTCGCGTCCGGGTCGAAAACCCCCGGCCGGGAAAAGGTCGGCAAGATCACCCGCAAGGATCTTGAGGCGATCGCGGAGACGAAGAAGGCTGATTTGAACGCAAGAACCCTGGAGGCAGCGGTGAAGATTATCGCCGGGACCGCGCGGAGCATGGGAGTGGAGGTGGCAAATGAGGAGTAAACTTTACCGCTCCCGTTTGCAGGCCTTTGAGCGGCAGACGTACTACTCCGTCGAGGAGGGCGTCAAGCGGCTCAAGAGCATGCCGACCACCAAATTTGACGAGACGGTCGAATTGGCGTTTCGTCTCGGTATCGACCCCCGGCAGTCGGACCAGAACATCCGCGGCGCCATGATGCTCCCCCGGGGCACAGGCAAAGTGAACCGCGTGGTGGTCATCGCCGAGGGTGAATTCGCGCTCAAGGCCAAAGAGGCCGGAGCGGACGAGGTGGGCTACGAAGAGCTCATCCAGCGCATCAAGGGCGGCTGGTTCGAATTTGACATTCTGATCGCCACGCCTTCCGCGATGAAAGAGGTTCGGACCCTGGGCCGCATCCTGGGACCGCGCGGGCTGATGCCCAATCCCAAGACCGGCACCGTGACCGAAGACGTGGCCAGTGCTGTCCAGGAAGGCAAGGCGGGACGCGTGGAGTACCGCTGCGACCGCGCCGGTTGTGTCCATGTGCCGATCGGCAAGCTGTCGTTCGCGCCGGAAGCCCTCGTCGAGAATGCCCAGGCCGTGCTGGCCACCATTCTCCGCGTCAGACCCCCGGGTGCGAAAGGCATCTATCTGCAGGCCTGGACATTGAGTGCAACCATGAGTCCCGGCATCCGCCTGGACCTCAAAGCGGCGGCAAAGGCATAATCACATGAGATCAGAAAAAACGCAAATGGTACAGGAAGTGATGGACCTGATCAACAGGAAGCCCATCATTCTCATTACCTATAAAGGCTTGACTGCTAACGTTTTTAATGCTTTCCGCGCCAAGCTGGCCGAACCGTCGCTCAACGCGGTCTGCCGGGTCGTCCCGAACACGCTGCTGCGCGTCGCCGCGGGGCAGCTGGGCATGGACGCCTTGGCGAACACCCCCCTCGCGGGCGACACCGCCCTCGTCAGCGGCGCCGGCGATCCGGTGGCCCTGGCCAAGGCCGTCCGCGAATTCGCCAAAGGCCGCGACCAGGTGAAAATCAAGCTGTCGGTGGTGGAAGGCTCCCTGTTGTCCGAGGCTGACACGTATGCTCTGGCGGACCTGCCCCCGCGGGAAGTCCTGCTGGCCCAGGTTCTGGGCCTCCTGCAGGCGCCGGCGCAGCAACTGGTCCGTGTTCTCAACGCCAAGGTGGCGAGCATTGTGTACGTCCTCAAGGCGTACGGTGACAAACAGACAAAGGCCGCATAACATAACCAAGCATGGAGGAATCCCAGCATGTCAGAAGAAGCCAAAGTGGTCGTGTCGGAAGAGATGGAGAAGTTCATCCAGTTCATTGAGAAACTCTCCGTTCTCGAACTGTCGCAACTGGTGAAGGCACTCGAGCAGCGTCTCGGCGTCAGCGC
>JAKLHU010000500.1 GCA_022709995.1 Verrucomicrobiota bacterium
CATAGCGCATGATGCTGCGGATGCGCTCGTCCAGGTGGCTGTTCGCCTCCTCCTCCGACGGCTGGGTGACGACGTAGGTCTCGAACAGGATTTTGCCTCTGCCCTGGGAGACGTTGGTGCATGCCGAGAAGACATTGTTGTGCAGCACCGGTATGTTCAGTTCGCAGCCGCCGCAAATCCACGTATAGACATTTTTGTCGAAATCCTGCAGTTCCCAGCAGGCGTCGGCGACGGCGAGCTGCTGGACCGGGTCGGCGCTGGAGCTCAATTCGTCGATGGTCAGGCCTAATGTCGTCGGCAGGTTGCGGCTGGCGCGGATGGCGGCGGCGAGTTTTTCCGGGTCGTTGCCGGCGCCCAGGCTGATGCTGCCGATGACGCCGATGCCGCGTTCCTTCAGCTCGGCGTCGACCGCGAGGTCGAGGGGCGTCTTGGGAATCCAGGCGCCGGTGTTGTGGAAATTGAACGAATGCCAGAGATGGCGGCGGAAGAAGTCGAGGTCATAGCGGTAGATGCTGACGTCGGTTTTTTCGACGACGGTGAGCGGATAGACCATCAGCTGGGGCACGGTGCGGACCAGGAGGCGGCTGTTGAGCGGCGGGCGGACGATTCGCAGGCGGTGCCGGCCCTGGTTCAGGAAACGCATGGTCTCGGAAGCCTCGCCCGGGCGGTGGGTGACAACCGGAGACGCGTCGTCGTCAAGAAAAATCTGCGCTTCCGGCGATGGCTTGTCAAAGCCGAGGAAGACCCAGCCGTCGCGCGGGTTGACGAACTCCTGGGCGGTTTCGGTCGCCGGCGTGTTGAGCAGTTCGCCGACCAGGTTGTTGAGCGGCGTGACCGCTGCGGCCGGGGCCGGTTCGATGACGCGGATGGCGTACGTGTTGGCGACGATCACTTCGCCGGTCGCCTTGTCGGCCAGTTCGGCTTGCAGGTGGCCCTGGCCGAGCTTGAGGCTGCCGAGGACGGTCTGGCAGCGGTTGCCGGGCAGCAGCGGAAAAGATACCGCCGGCGTGAACTCGGCCGCCCCGGCCATGCGGGTGGCGACGTGGACTTCATAGGCGGCTAGGCCTTTGGGGAGCTTCGGGGCATAGAAGAAATCCATGGTCGGGTTGGTGATGTCGACTCGGGAAAGCATCGGATAAATCGGCACCAGGCGGCGGTTGCGGTGCTCCCATTGCGGAATCGGCTTCGATTCGGCCAGGCCCTTCTCGGTCAAGGGTTCCAGAAAGGGCGCGCAGAAATCGACCGTGCCTTGGCTTTCGGTGGCGTAGATGGCGAAATAATAGACGTTGTTGTTGCTTTCCGGCGCCTCGATGTCGGCTTCCAACTTCAGCCACCCGTCGGTGTTTTCCGGAATCAACCGGGTGCCGACTTCCTTGGTCCAGCCGGAGTTGTAGATGATGATGGCTTTGCGCGGGGCCTTGAAGCCGCTGGTGCGCACGTAGCCGCCGAGGCGGTATTTTTCGCCCGGGACGAGGGTGATGCCCGGCTGCACGAAGCGGATCAGCTTGGTCAGGTCGAGGCGGATGGCGTCGGCGCCGTCGACGCCGGCCTTGGGCAGCAGCGTGACGGCGTCGGGGTGCTTCAACTGATCCATTGTCCAGTCGATGACAAAGCCGTCGTCGTCGGCCTGGAATTCCGGATTGGTGACCAGGTTGGCGGCGGTTGCGGGCAGGGCGAGTGCGAGGGCGAGCAGGGCGGACCGTAATGCGTTGTACATGATGGCTCCTGGTGAGGGGACGCGAAACCGCCGTCCTGGTGGCGGGGACGGCAAGGAAAACCGGCGCCGCGACGGGCGCCGGTGTCAGCTCCGGGAGGTTCAGGTGCGGGTGGGCGTTGAGGCGGAGATGTCCAGCCCGCTGGTCATGGCGCCGGCGGAGGCCGTGGCCGCCGCCGGGTTCCATTGGTGGTTATGGTTCGAGGAGGACGATCCGGTCGATCCAGATGTACTCTGGCCCTTCGGCGCCGGGGTAGAACTGCGGCCCGGACAGTTTCGCCGAGACCCAGATGTCGTAGGTGTTGCCAATCAGTTCGGGCAGGCCGGTCTGCAGTTTCGTGGTCCAGGCCCGGGACGTGTAGACGTAGCCGTCCTTGGGTATGGTCACTTTGCCAAGCTCGTACCAGTTGTAGCCCTGCTTTTGGGGAGGCTCTGCGAAGGTCTTCTCGACCAGGCCCTTCCGGGCGCCCTGGTCGTAGAAGCCAATCACGAACGGCAGGTTGTAGTAGTGGCTTTCCTGGACCGTCGTGCGGAAGGCGTGGCCGCAGGGGCTTTCCGGGTCGGCTACGAACGATATAGCCTTGGGAGCGTAGTTTTCAAAGTAGCCGGCGTTGAAGTCGTAGAAAGAACGACCCTGGAAGG
>JAKLHU010000501.1 GCA_022709995.1 Verrucomicrobiota bacterium
GCAGCCGTGCCGGCCGGCGGTTCGGCGGTGGAATTGGCCGTGCCAGTCATCATGTCCTTGATTTTCTGCCGGCGTTCCAGGTCGGTGACCATGTCTTCGCCGGTGAGGATGGGTTCGGCCAGGATGACGGCGGCGGCGGTGCCGCTGGCGGCGGCCGGGGCGGCGAGCAGGGCGCCGGCCCGGGCGCCGAGGATGACGGCCTGGCGGGCGCCGGTCAGGCCGGGTGCGGCTTGGAGGGCGGCGGCCGTCTCTGCCTGCCATTGCTGCCAGGTCGCCTCGGCATGGGCGCCGCCGCTGTCGCCGGTACCGCTCAGGTCAAAGCGCAAAGTCGCGATGCCAAGGCCGGCCAGTTGCCAGGCCAGGCGGACGAACATGCGGAAGGCGCAGCGTTTTTCCTCGCCGAAAGGCTCGCAGAGAACGAGGACGGAGTCGGGGTGGTCGTGGTCAGGCCGGCAGAGGCCGACATGAAGCGGCCGGCCGGCGAGATGGAGGTAGCCGTGTTGTTCGCGCATAAGGCAGAGAGGAGGCCGGATGAGCGGCCGTGGCGTTATTTTGAGGTTCGCAGATAGCGGCGGTAGATGTTGCGGCGCAGAAAGCGCCCGAGACGGATGTACCAGGGCGGGTTATAATAGCATTGAAGGACGTGTTCACCCAGCAGGCCGGGATAAAAGGACTCTGTGATTTTAGCGAAGGAGAAGTTGTCCGAGTTGATGAACAGCCGGGAAGCGGCGCGGCACCAGGGCGGCGATTTTTCGGAGCACTGGACCGTGGTGGCAAAATCGATCAGATAGGGCCGGCCGGTGCCGTCGATGAGGATGTTGGCTCGGCGCAGGTCGCCGTGGGAAATGCCGGCGTCATGCATGGTTTTCAGCATGGCAGCCAGTTCATGGAAGAAGTCGCGGGTCGGAAAGCGGTCGGCCGGCATGGTTTCAGGGGTGTTCAGCGGTTTGGTGTCGCGGAGGAATTCGACGGCGAGGGTGTCTTGGTCCAGCAGGGCATACGGTTTCGGGGCGCGGACGGTCTCCAGGCTCTGCAGCAGCTGGAGCTTGTTGAATTCATTGCGCAGGCATTGGCGGCCCAGCAGCCAGCGGATGAGCCGGGGCCGGCTGATGTAGGTTTTGATCAGATAGCAGCAGTCGTCAAGAGTCAGGCGGAAGACGTCGGCGTCGCCCATGGACCGGGCCTGTTGGATGAGTTGGGCGCGTTCCAGCAGGGCTGTCAGCGAGCCGGCGGCGGCGAGAAAATCTTGCAGCTTTCGCGTTGCTTGTTCGGGAGTGGTTTTATTCTCGGTGGACATCAAGTATATTATAGTAGGTAAAGGGCTTCAGGAGTTGGCCGAGGCGCCAGCCGCGGATCCTTTCCGGATATAACGTTCGAGTTCTGGTTTTTATCCGATGGGGCGGTGTTTTTTTCTTGTCCTGAAGCTGATTTCATGGTCTTGTGGTTGTTTCGACCCGAGTTTTGGGCGCCGGTGACGGCGTGGCCTCGACGGCCTAGCCGGGTCTGTTCAAGGCCATCAATACTATAGCACCGCCGGCGTCGATTGGTGAAGTGCCGGCGCAAAAAAACGACGGCAAAGCAGTGAAGCGGGGAAAATGATACAGTTTGTGCAGGTGTCGAAGGCCTTCGGGACGCAACAGGTCATCAGCGAGGTCACGTTTACGGTCAACCCCGGCGAGCGGGTCGGCCTGGTCGGCCCGAACGGGGCGGGGAAAAGTACGCTGTTCGAGATGCTGGCCGGCGGGCTGCCGCCGGACAAGGGCGAGGTCGTGCGGCCGTCTTCGCTGCGACTGGGCTATGTCCGTCAGCAGTTGTACGGCCTGGGGGAGGGCGCGTCGCTGCTCGACTATGTCGAGAATGCGATTCCGGAGCTGAATGTCCTGCATGCGGAAATGGAACAGCTGGAGGCCCGGTTGCCGGTTGTCGACGCCGAGGAGCGCGGCCGCCTGCTCAACCGACTGGGCACAATGCAGACGGAGTTCGAGCATCAGGGCGGCTACGAATTGAAGACCAGGGCGGAAGCGACGTTGTCCGGGCTGGGCTTTGACGTCCGCCGTTTCGGCGAACCATTTGCCTCCTTCAGCGGTGGCTGGAAGATCCGGGCGGAGCTGGCGCGGATTCTGGTGTCGCGGCCTGACATTCTGCTGTTGGACGAGCCGACCAACTATCTTGACGTCCCGGCGGTGGAGTGGCTGCGCGACTATCTCAAGGCGTACAGCGGGACGCTGCTGCTGGTGTCGCACGACCGCTATTTGCTCAATTCGCTCACCACGGTGACGCTGGAGGTCATGGGCGGGCGGGTGACCCGCTACAACGGCAACTATGCGCACTATGTCCTGGAGCGGGAGGCGAG
>JAKLHU010000502.1 GCA_022709995.1 Verrucomicrobiota bacterium
TACCACCGTCGCCTTGCTTTCCGACGCGGAAAACATCTATCTCGGCATCCGCTGCCAGGAACCCGGCCAGATCACCGCGCAGCAGACGGACAATGGCGCCGTCATTTGGCGTGATGACGTCGTCGAGGTGTTTTTCGGCCCCCTGTCCAGCGACCGGCAGTTGAGCCAATTCGTCATTGGCGCGGGGGGCGGGCGCTACCTGGGCTATGGCAATGAAAGCACCCTGCCGATCGACTATGCCGCCTGGGAAGGGAAGGCCAGCGTCGGCGACGGCTTCTGGCAGGCGGAACTGCGGATCCCGCTCCAACTCCTGGCCGCGGTGGGCTTCGGCGCCGATGGCGACACGATTCCATTCAATGTCTCCCGGCAGCGGCGCGCGGCCAAGGAGCTGTCGACCTGGGCCCGCCTGCGCGAATCGTTCCATGAAGTCGAGAATTACGGCGTCCTGGCCCTGGCCGATTTCAATGCCGCTTTGGCCAAGCTGACCGGCCAGGTCGGCGCGGCCGTGGCCGACGCCGAGGCCTTTGCGCAGGCCCTGCATGACCACGACCAAAAGTTGCAGCAGGCCCGGTATGAGCTCCTGGCCAGCCGCAAATTTGCGGTGGCGCCGGTGCCGGTGACCGCCAATTTTGCGATTCCGTTCATCCCGGAAGAGGTGTTTGCGCCGGTGGACGAGATCACGGTCACGGCGGCGGTCAATGAATTGAAGGGCCTGCCCGTGGCGCTGGCGAATCTGACGGACCGCGCCGCCGAGTACCAGGTCATCCTGGAGACGAAGGGCCGCTACAATGGCGCCTGGGGCCTGGAGGGCTTTCCGCCCGAGCAGTTCGTCATGCGCCAGGCCGTCCGCTTCAAGGACAGCGACGACGATCCCGGCAGCCTGCGCCTCGACCCCCTGCCGAAGATGAACCAGGCCAGCACGCTGATGGTCCTGCCCAAGGAGGCCGGACTGGTCTGGCTGGACTTCGACACCACCGGCGTCGCACCGGGGAGCTACGCAGGCCGCCTGCGCATCATCCCGCTCAGCGAAGTCGCCAAGTGGGAGTCGATCAAGGGCGCTTACTGGAACCGCCAATACACCGGCGACATGCAGGACATCCCCTTCACGCTCGTCGTGCGCAATGTCGTCCTGGACCGCGACCCGAGCCTGCCCATGGGATTCTTCCAGGCGGCCGACAATGAACTTTGCTTCAAGTTGATGGTCGATGTCGGCGTCCGCAACATCGGCCTGTCCCCGTGGTCGTTCCTGTTCCCCGTCGACGACAATGGCGACATCATCCCGGACGGCGTCACCGAGACGCTGCAGAAGGAGGGCGCTATCGTGACCCGGCACGAGGAATGGGCCCGGAAATTCGGCGTCACTCTGACGTATTTCATCGGCTTCTCCTCGTATCACGCCTTCGAACAGGTCTATGGCCTGACCAAAAAGCCGGAAAAGAAAAAGCAGGTCTGGACGCAGTGGATCAAGGCGCTGGAGGGCTATATGCGGTCCCTCGGCGTGGAGCCGGAACGCTATGTCATCGAAACCTGGGACGAGCCGCATCCGGACAAGTTCGCGGAGCTGCTCGAGTCGCACCAGCTGGCCAAGGCCGGTTCCAGCCGGGTCCGGCTCTCGCTGACTCTGGGAGCGTATATCATGCCGGCTGACAAAATGGCCAGCCTGGCGCTCCAGACCGACGAGTGGACGCTGTGGTCCGACGGCTATTTCCAGCGTCCGGAGCACCTGCGGCTGATCCGCGAACAGCAGCAGCGCGGCGTGCTGGTCCGCCACTACACGTGCGACACCAGCATGCGCTCGTCCCTGTCTCGCCGCTATCGGCGCAACAACTGGTTCGGCGAATACCATCGCCTCAACGGCAACGAGATGTTCCAATTTGCCGACACCTATGGCGGCCGGGGCGCGTCCGACTGGAAGGTCACGAGCCACGGCGGCATCGTCTTCAAGCTGTTTGACGAATACATGCCGTCCATCCGCTACATGGCTTTGCGGCAGGGCATGACCGATGTCAAATACCTGGCGGCGCTGCGGAAGCTGGCGGCCGGCAATCCGGAGGCGCAGGCCTTCCTGGAGAGCGCCCCCCGGCGCGTCGTCGTCGACTTCGGCCATGACCCAGCCATGCCGGACGTCGTCCGGGAGGAAGCCGCGAAGCTCATTTTGAAATTGCAGGCGGAAAAAGCGAAGTAACCAGGCTGGGCATGATGCAGCGACACGGTAACGAATCAGCGCCTGCCACCAGCCCAAAGGAGACAACACCATGCATGCAGAAAAGACCTTGAGCGCCGCACCGTGTTTGTTCCGGCGACGGTCGGCAGCGACGCCGGGCTCCGGAAGCACCGGCTTGGCGGAGA
>JAKLHU010000503.1 GCA_022709995.1 Verrucomicrobiota bacterium
CTTCTACGTCGTCGACATGAATGACTGCAACGTCGAATGCTTCTGCCCGCAATGCCAGGAAGTCGTCAAACAGCACGACGTGTCCGGACTGGTGATCGACTTCATGAACAAGCTCTGGGACCGCGTCAGCGGCGACTATCCCGAAATCTACCTGATGATGTTCGCCTACCAGGACTCCACCACCCCGCCCCCCAGTGGCTTGAAGCCCAAGGGCAACGTGATCGTGCGCCTGGCCTACATGGATCACGAATTCGCCGGCTCCGGCAAAGTCAAGCGCGATGTCATGTTCCCTCTCTCCCATCCCAACAACAAGCCGTACGACGACGCCATGACCGCTTGGTACGGCTGCGCCGCCAACCTCGCGATCTGGGACTACTGGAAACTGTTCCGCTGCGGCTTCCAGACCCCCATCCACAACCTCGCCGCCATTCCCGGCCTGGTGCGCCGCTACCGCGACCTCAACGCCAAGCATTTCTTCGTCGAAATGGAACTCGGACAGACCGTCCCCCTGACCTTTTTTGACCTGCGTTACTATCTCGGCGCCAAAATGATGGACAATCCCGACCTCGATTCCGACCAGCTGGTCGCCGAGTACATGACCCTGTTCTACGGCAAGGCCGCGCCCTTCCTGCAGGAGTTCAAGGCCTACACCGACAAGCGCATGGCGGAAATGACCCAGCCGCTCGGTTCGGTCGCGCCGGACAAACGCCCATTCCTGGACGCCGCCTTCTTCACCACCCTCTACGACCTGCTCGACCAGGCGGAAAAGGCGGAAGCCGGCAACCAGGCGGTGCTCAACAACATCAGCCAGGAAAGGCTGGTCGTCGACCACGGCTACCTGTACCTCTGGAAAACCCTCAACAATCCCCTCAACCTGGACCGGAAAGTCCTCCAGCAGCGCATCAGCGACAATGCCGACCGCTTTGGCCGCAAATACTTCCCGAAGACCTGGGACCGCGACCGCGGACCCGCCCTGGAATTCCTCTGCGACAACATGGACCTCCCGGAAAAGAGCACGGTCATCGCAGCCGCGCCGATAGATGGCCTGGACTTCGCCGGGCGCGACCTCTTCGAACTCGGCGCCGGCGAACTGGATGGCGGCTTCCAGGTCGAAGACCCCGACGCCTTCGGCGGCCAGGCCAAAGTCAAAGACAGCGACGGCAAGCCCGACTACCACACCAAGCCGTTCACCTATGGCATCTACGACTGGAAATTCAAAAAGCACCTCTCGACCGCCACCCTGGCGAAGGAAAATACGCCCCAGGACCAAAAATACCACTGGTATTATGCCGGTCGAACCCGCGTCTACTCCGAGCAGACGCGCCTCTGGACCCACTGGTCGTGGACCATGAACTTCACGCTCCGCAAGGCCATGCAGAACCAGGACTACAAACAGCTCTACGACGTCTACATGTCCGCCAAACTGCAGGGTCCGTCCTATGTGGCGGGCTCCCAGCTGGCGGACGAGGTGCGCGTCGACCGCGTCGTCCTCATCAAGGTCAATCCCAACGACCCGCCCTTGAAGCAATAAACTTCTGGAGGCCGGCCGGCAGGCGCCCCAGAGCTGGTGCCCCAGGCCTCTGGGGCACCCAGGCCAATCAACCCGACGCCCGAAGCAGTCAACCGAAGCAATTACCAGAGCCACCGACACGAAAGCAAGGACGGGATTGGGTTTTCCAAAAGCTGGCGCCGGCAAATGCTCCCTGGTGAACTCCGCGCTGCGACTACCGGGCGCGGAAAAATAATGACACTGGGCGCCCCAGGGCCTGGGGCGCCTGCTTGCCGGCGCCTATTTGTCGGCCATGTCCAGTCCCATGGCATCGGCCGCCAGCATGGCATCGAGGACGCGCTCGGGCGTTATCGTTCCGGCCTCGTGGTGGATGGACTGCCCGGACGCGCACGCCAGTGTCGCCGCCGTCATCAGCTGCTGCCGGTCCGCCTGTCCCAGGCCAATGTCAGCCAGCGTCGTGGGCAGGCCGACTTCCCGGCAGAACGCAACCACGGCCCGAATCTCCGCCGGCGGCGCATCGGTCAGGTGCAGGCCGGTCAGAACCCCGAAAGCCACTTTTTCACCGTGGTAGTAGGCATGGGTTTCCGGCGCCGCGGTCAGGCCATTGTGGACGGCGTGGGCGGCGGCCAGGCCGGCGCTCTCGAAGCCGATGCCGCTCAAGAGGATATTCGCCTCGATGATACGCTCCACGGCCGGCGTGATCAACGCCTTGGCGCAGGCCAGCCGAGCGGCGGCGCCGTACTCCAGCAGCGTCTCGTAGCACAACCGGGCAATGCTCAGCCCGACGGTGGTGCACAGGCCGCCGCACTCGTTCACGGACTTGATCTGGACACACGAC
>JAKLHU010000504.1 GCA_022709995.1 Verrucomicrobiota bacterium
CATGAAGCCGACGCCGACGCCGACGCCGCGATTATCGGCAGTAACCCCCGTCGCTGAAAAGCTGCGTCTTCTGCGCCATCTGCGCCATCTGCGGATGATTTTTTCAACAAAGGCTCCGATGAAACCACAAGGTAGGCTGATGTAAGTTTCATAGCCCTTGGTGACGCGGCCAGCGCGGCGTAGGCAACTTTTCGGACGGCCTCTTTCTCGCTTTACGGACAGTTTCATGCAAGACCTAATGTGAGCACTGCGGCTCACGCGGCCCGCTGGAGTCTTTTGCCGCTTCGCGGGTTGCCGGCAGCTGCCTGCCGCAACGAAACCGTGAACGATGCGGCGAGGCGACGTCACTCTTGACGGCCGGCCGGTTTGCATGACGGTCGCCGGCGATTAGTTTATGGGACATGGAATTGATCGCCGCCCGCAGCACGCGCCAAACCATGATTCAACCAGGAAAGCCCCCCATGCGTCACCACGACTTTGAAACGGAACGGAATGCCATTTTCCAACATCTGTCGGAAACTTTCCTGGCGCGGTGCGACCCGTCCGACGGCCTGATCCACTCGGAAAAATACGCCGGCAAAGACGTGTCCATCCACACGCGGGCGGCCGGCTATGACATCCGGGCCATGGCCGAGGCGGCGACGGCCTGGATGATGTGCGGCCACGAAGCCAAAGCCTGCCAGGCCCTGGACATGGTTCTGGACAACCAGGATCTGGACGAGGATTCCTCCACTTGGGGCAATTTCAAATGGCATTCGGACTGGCCAATGGCCCTGGACCCGAATGCCGCCGCCTTCATCGTGCCCAATCTCTGGTACCTGTATCAACACGCCGGCGAGAAGCTGCCGGCGTCTTTGCGCGAGCGCATTCGGGCGGCGCTGCGGCGGGCGTACGACGGCATCCAGGCGCACTGCTGCACATTCCTGTACACGAACATCGTTTTGCTGAACCAGGCCAGCCTGCTGTGCATCGCCGATGTCCTCGACTGGCCGCGCCCGCGCCAAGTTGTCGGCTGGGCGTTTGAGGAATGGCGCAACCGGATCGGGCACCTGGGGGTGCTGCCGGAATACAATTCGCTCACCTACAGCGCGGTGGACATCCACGCCCTGGCGATCATGCTGGCGTGTCCGGCGCCAGAGGGGCTGCACGCGGAGGTCCGCGCCTTGCTGCGCCTGCTGATTGCGCAAGCGCTGGCCGACTACCATCCCGTCATCGGCCGCATCACCGGCGCGCAGAGCCGGGCCTATCCGGCGGACCGGCGCCAGCGCGGGCACAGCTGCATGGACGCCATCCTGCGTCTGGTGCTGCCGCACAGCCACGGCTGCGAGCAGCATTTTCTCGCCTGGCTGGGCGTCCCGATCGGCATGGAGGACATTTTGCCGGAAGCGCGCCAGCTGCCGTTGCCGCGCCACGTCCGCGCCTGGGGCGGCGGCCAGAGCCGTCTGAATTATCTCGGCGCGGACTTTGCCCTGGCTTCGATCAACGGCCGCGGGCACTGGACCGGGCACGCGCTGCCCTTTTTCCTGGCCTACGCCAGCTCCAACCGGCGCTGCGGCCTGCCGATTCTGCCGCGCGAAGCCGCTAAAGTCGAGGCGCACGCCGCCGACCAGCAGGACGGGACCCTGCTCGGTAGCTGCTGCTGGCTAAAAAAACGCTCCGACAAAGACACGACCAGCAACAGGAATTTCTCCGGCTTGAACACCGGCACGCCGGACAATCTGCTGGACGCGTCGTTCCGACCGGGCTTCTTCCTTGAACTGGACGGCCCCGAGGGGCGTCTGGAGCTGTTTGACGGCAACGGCGACCCGGCGCCGACCGGGCGCGTGCCAGGCGACATCCTGCTGATCAGGACGGACACGCTGCTGGTCGGCCTGCGGTTTCTGTCCCCGTCGGGCGCTCCCAGGCTGATTTTGGCAGAGGATGCGGACGGCGAGCGCGCCCTGGAAGCTGAAGGGCCGGGGGAGGCGCTGGCGATCAACGACCTGGAGGCCGCCGTCACGCTGGCGTTCCTGTTGGAGGTCATGCCGCGCGAGGCGATGCCCATCCGGGCCTTGGGCGCGGCTCTGCAAGCGGGAAGCTGGGCCTTCCGGCCGGCAGCGGTCGGCTGGGAGTTGAGTGGCCGCAGCCCGGGCGGCAAGGCCCTGCGAGTGACTATTGACGCGCAGCCGGCGTGCTTCTGGGATTTTCCCGGCAGCCACCTGAGCGCCAATGCCTGGTGCCACCGCCTGCAATCGGCGACATGAGCCCGCCGGCCATGCTCCAAAGCGGCAAGCGGTCAGCCATTGATAACTGAGCTTGAGGCCGTTCGAAAAGCCCTTGTCGAAAGATTCATCCGCCGATGGCGCCG